>DGEQ01000103.1:9571-10177 GCA_002386045.1 Hungateiclostridiaceae bacterium UBA3922
ACAGAAAATGTGGGTATATAAAGAATACAATGAGGAAGAAGTGGACAGGCTGGCGGCAGGCGCCGGCATATCGCGGCTTGTTGCGAAGGTTTTCGTCAGCCGGGGCGTTTCAGGCCCGGAAGGCATAGAATATGTTAAGGGTTTCCTGGATATAGATGAGGCCCGGCTGCACGACCCGTTCCTGATGGACGGGATGGACGTGGCGGTGGAAAGGGTGCTCAGGGCCGTTGCAGGCCGGGAGAAGATACTCATCCATGGCGATTATGACGTGGACGGTGTTACCGGCACTTCGATCCTTTATGATTTCCTGAAGTTGCTGGGCGCTGATGCGGTGTATTTCATCCCGGACAGGATGGAGGACGGATACGGGCTTACGATGTCAAGCGCAGCGAAAGTAAAGGAGCTTGCGCCGTCCCTTGTGATAACGGTGGATTGCGGCATCACGTCGGTGGAAGAGGTCAGGTGGCTGATGGAGTCCGGGATCGATGTGATAGTGACGGACCACCATGAATGCATGCAGGAACTGCCGCAGGCAGTGGCGGTGCTGAACCCGCACAAGCCCGGCTGCTGCTACCCGTTCAGCGAGCTGTCCGGGGCCTGTCTCTT
>DGEQ01000004.1 GCA_002386045.1 Hungateiclostridiaceae bacterium UBA3922
AGATGTGTATAAGAGACAGATCCTGCAATAGCCCCTGTCGACATGTTCCACATCCAGTATCTCCGTAGTCCCTTCAGCACAGAGCCCTGCAAGGATCAGCGCCGCTCCCGCTCTCAGGTCCGTTGCCTTCACCTTGGTCCCGGTGAGCCTTTCGCAGCCTTCTATGACCGCTGTCCTGCCTTCCACCCTGATGTTCGCGCCCATCCTTTTGAGTTCACATACGTGCATGAACCTGTTCTCGAATATGGTCTCGATCACAACGCTGGTGCCGTTTGCCACGCTCAGGAGCGACGTTATCTGTGACTGCATGTCCGTGGGGAACCCGGGATACGGGTGGGTCTTTATGTCGACCGGGGAGACCCTGTTTCCCCTGACCCTGACGGATGTCAGTTCCTCCGATATTTCCACACCCGCTTCCCTCAGCTTTGCAGTCACGGGCTTGAGATGGTCGGGCACGACATTGTCAATGGTTATGTCGCCGCCCGTGATCGCGGCAGCGACCATGAAAGTGCCGGCTTCTATGCGGTCGGGGATTATGGTGTGGTTCGCGGGCCGCAGTTCCTTCACGCCGTTTATCCTTATGGTATCGGTCCCTGCGCCCTTTATGTCGGCCCCCATGGAAGTCAGGAACGTTGCAAGGTCAGTTATTTCCGGTTCCGTCGCGGCATTCTCGATGATTGTGTGTCCCTCTGCCAGTACTGCCGCCATCATCGTGTTTTCAGTCGCCCCGACGCTGGGGAAGTCGAGGTAGACCTTGCCGCCCTTCAGGCGTCCGTTGCTTCTTATTTCTATATATCCGTGCCCCTGCGTGATAGAGCCGCCAAGAGCCGCGAAACCCTTCAGGTGCAGGTCCACGGGCCTTGAACCGATGGCGCAGCCGCCGGGGAGCGATATCTTCACATGGCCGCACCTTGCCAGCAGCGGGCCGGCCACGAGAAAAGACGCCCGCATCCTGTTGACCAGTTCATACGGTGCGGTCGTGTTAAGAAGCGAGTTGCAGCTTATCACGAGCCGGGTCCTGTCATCCGAGAATTCCGTCGAAGCGCCAAGCGAATCGACGAGCTCGCACATTATCTTCACGTCGTTCAGGTACGGGACTTCTTCTATGACACACCTGCCGTCTGCCAGCAGGGATGCGGCTATTATCGGGAGCACCGAGTTCTTTGCTCCGCTGATGCGCACTCTGCCTTTCAGTGGCCTGGCTCCCTCTATTATCAGTCTGGACACATCGCTCTCCCCTTTGCCATCCTTTGTTTCCCGGTCCCTTCGTGCCGGTGCCGCCTGCTAGTATTCCGCCGTTATCACCGGTGATGCTATCCATATGTAGGTCCTGTCCTCAAACGAGTTATAGCGGGATGCCATGCTGAAGTTCACCTTTTTCCCGCCTGTCCGCAGGTATCCGCTTATGTTCGGTGAAAACGCAGAAATGCTGACAAGCCCGTTATCGTCCATGCCTTCGATCCTCAGCGCGCCTGCGCTTTTCATGGCCCTGTCGAACACGTCTGCCGTTTCATCGTCGTCCAGCTTCCCTTCCACGAATCCCGCGACGGTTATGTTTATCTCGTGGCCGATCCCGTGCTTTTCCAGCACACTCGACATGGCTTCGGCATACCGGGCCGGCGCCGGTTCCCCGGAAATGTCGAGGAGGCTTATGAGCAGCATGCTGCCGGTCCCTGGTTCCTTTTGCTCCAACACGGTCATATGTATTTTCTTATTTTCATCTATTATGTAATTTATTTCGTGCCCGGCGGCAAAGTCAGTATCTATCGGGCTGCAGGCAGGATCGCCGCTGCGTCCTTCGCCGATGCCGGCGGCCAGTTCCCGGAGAAGACCGAGGGATGTTTCTTCATCGGGTCGGAAATCAGCTGCTCTTCCCCTGATGTAGACTTCTGACGATACCGTCACCGCGCCTGTCATCTCGAAGGCTCTCATGACCGTTTCCGCAGCCGTTCGTGGATCGCGGCCGTTTTTATGCATCAAAACGTAAAATATGGAGATAACTAAAACAAAAACGAAAATACAGGCAAGCAATCTTTTCATGATACGCCCCCTTTGCCGGGATCCGCCGTGCCCATGCCGGGCAGTGTGCCGATATCGCCCGGTCCGGCTTGACATAATCCCTGTACAGGTTCCAGTAGAATTATTGCCTCATCGTTTGGGGCGTATACATGAAAAAATTCTGTGTATGGCGATATAACTGGATGGTGACCATATTTCTTCAAAAAGAGCGAAAATATCGCGGGATTTCGCCGAAAACCGCGGGACACGGAACACGGAGCGGCACCACGTGACCGTGTGCCGCTCCGCTTTTTCCGGGAGATCCCGGTTTTTATGATTCCTTTTGATCAACGGTACAACTGCTGGCTGTGCCCGCTGCCGCCTGCCTCTTTCAGCCGGCAGGATACGTCCGCCGCATCATAGTTCGCCTGCATAGCGCAGCAGCTTCTCCAGCAGTACCATCGCTTCCGCCCGCATCACGATATCCTTCGGGCCAAGCATGTCTGAGAACCTGCTGGTTATCACACCGGTGCGGCAGGCGTACCGGATGCGCGACAGCAGCGCCGGACTGGCCTGTCCTATGTCCTTGTAGACGGACAGGTCGGCCTGGGCGTTCCCGATCCTTTCTCCAGTCTTTATCTCGCACACCCTCGCCGCCATAGATATGAGCATTTCCCTGGTGCATTTCTCTCCGGCCCTTCCGGTGTCGGCCGCGCTTATGATGCCGGCTTTTGCGGCGATCGTCATGTAATCGACGCCGTACTCCACGTCCAGGACGTCCAGCATGAACTTGACAGCAGCCCCGACCGTCAGGTCCTTCGTGGGTTCGAATTTCCTGCCTGTCACCGATTTAAGTTCATGTACCGATGCCACGTTGACAATGGCACGTCTTGCATAACTTCCCGAAATATCGGTATAGAAATCGGATCCCTGGTCTGCTATCGCCATCTTGCCGGGAACCGGCACTTCAAATGCCAGGGTGCCGACGCCTGCGTCATGATCGTAGGTCCTTTGCAGCGGTACCTTCTTCCAGCTGCTTTCGCCGGCAGGCAGGTAATAGCCGAACGTTGTCCCGTGTTCGTACCATCCGGCCGAAGTGTATTCATATTCCACCTTCAGTGGTTTGCCGAAACTGTCTATCTTCTTCGAAAGGCCTTCCGACAGGCTCACGGAGATGCCCGACACGGGCGTCCTGAACTCCATGTTATGGGTATCGCCTGAAGGATCGGCCTGAAGCACTATATCGATCATGAAATCGGATTCGGAAGTCACCGGGCCGTACACGCCGTTTTTGTCGGCCATCACCCCTGGACGGATCACGATAGTATTGTTCACGGTCTTCAGCACCAGGTTTTCGCCAAGGGTGCCCAGTGCCCTGAACACCTTCTGCGAAATGATCAGCGATATCGTTTTTGTCCCCTGGGGCATGGTTTTCAGGTCGATGACATAATCGAGCACGTTATCGGTCATCACATGCTGTATGAAGCGGTCCGCATTGACGCCCGTTATCCTCACCTTCCATACGCCGTTGACGGCATGGCTGTCTTTTATTATGAAATCGCCGATTATCACGTGATCAGGATCTTCGCTGGAATCGTAATCATCGGTCGACCGTAGGGTCCTGACGACGACGCTTTGCGTAGGCGCCGATTCCAGCTTTTTCGCCGGGTCATATGCATACAGCCTTGCATAGTACCTGAAGTTGGATCTCAGTCCTGTGACGGTGAACTCGGACGCATGGCCGACGTGATGCCTTGTGCTGCCTGCGTAGTCGATACCGTCGTCTATTTCGAGTATGTACTCCATGCCCTCCACGGCCAGCCATTCGTAGGTTATGCTGTCCTTTGTCACGTTTTTCACGCCGAACCCCAACGGTGTGTCAGGAGGGATCTCCTTCTGCGTTTTGACGAGATAGGAGTCGCTGAAGTCGGACTGCTTCTTCTCTCCGGCCGGGCTGGTCGCTTCCGCCTGTATCCAGAAATAGTAGACCGTATCGGGCGTAAGGCCTGTCACCCTGTAATAGGTCGCATATTCCAGGTCCTGCGGTGTTATCGTCAGCCTGCCTGAAGCCCTGGCCCTGTCGTCGACGGTGCCGTACAGCAGGTAGTATACGTATTCCTTGTTGAAATTCCAGCCGAGGTCTATGAACGTGTCCCCGGCATAATGATAGTTGAACACGGGAACCGTCGGCTTTTCGGCCTCTATCGGCAGTTCGGGCAGCGTCGTCACGAGGATGGGATCCGACGGCCCTGACATCAGGCCGACGCTGCGGCGGACCGCCCGTACCCATATGACATAGGTCTTGTTCGGTTCAAGGTCGTACAGGGTTATGTCGACGTTGTGCCTCAGGCCGTCCCTGGGATTGTCCTCGGCATTTATGTCCTCGTCGGGATCGTTCGGCGTGACGGTATGGCCGACGACCTTGTCGGCGGGGATATTTTCGAGGCTGTTCCAGTCCATCCCCGGTACGTATTCCACGACGCCGACGTCGAGGGTCACGCCGCTGTCGTATTCGACCTTCCTGAACTTCAGCGGATCCACGGACGGATCGCCCGCTTCCAGCTTATCCGCCAGGTCGGCAACCGGCGGGACGAGAGTCTGTCCTATCTCATCCAACTGGGAAGGCGTCCTGAAATACCACGACCATTCACCGGGCTCGGAGTCCGGTGTTTTCCTGTCGGTATACTGTTCATACCATTTATTTTTCAGTGTTATGACGACCGTCGTGCTGGTTACCATGTCCCTGCCCTGCTTGTCCTTTTTCAGCTTCAGCGGAGGCGTCCCGGGCACCACCGGCTGGTCCGTGGGCCCGAGGGCAGGTGTGATGAACACCTTCATCGCCGGGTCTGATTCGAGCGTGACGCTCTGGAGCATGTCGTCCACGTATTCGATGAAGTTCTTCTTTGCGACTATTTTCAGGTAATAGGTGGTGTTCGGCAGCAGGTCCCTTACCATATATTTATAGCCGAGCAGTATGTTGCCGCTCATGACGAAGTTGCCCGGGCCCATTTTAAGGTCCGACGCTATCTTGCTTGAGGCCGGCGGATCGTTTATGAGATTCGGGTCGGTCACGAGCCAGATATCATACATGACGTCGCTGTCGACCTCGCCGTTGCCCTTTCGCGGCGCTCTCCAGAGAATTGTCGCGTCAGTGGCGTTTATCTCCTCCCTGACCACCGTCGCCGCATCCGACAGCTCGGTGACCAGTTCCGGAACGGCAGGTTTTGCAGCGACTTCCGAATCCTTGATGTATATCTTCGGGGATGTGATCGAAATGCCGGGATAAAGGTTCTGTCCGTTCCTGGTCACGATCGCCTTGATGACATAATAGTAGTGCTCTTCGCCCGGGGCTACCGTCAGGAAGAACGTGGTGTCATCCTTCGATGCCATGTACTGCTCTATGCTGCCGTCAGTCCCGCTCCCCCTGTATATCTGGTACGTGATCTTTATGTCGCTGCCGCTCAGCCCGGTGACCACGGGGCTCCATTCCAGCTTCCATATGGTGTTTCCCGTGACCGGATCCACGGACATCTTGGTCGTCCTGGCAAGTATATAGCTGCTTACGGCAACGACACGGCTCGAAGGCGAACGTTTCAGTTCCGTGTCGGGAGTGTCCGGCTCGATCTTTATGTAATATACCCTTCCCGGGTCTCTTACGGTATGTATGTACTCGAGCTTGCCGGTCGACTCATTGACCGTCACAGGGCCGTTGGGTCCTATCTGTTCCTGCCCTATGTATATGGGAGGCGTATTGGCAAACCCGCTGTTCTCTGAAACATAGAGCCTGTAATCCATCCTTTTGCCCGAATACCACACGTCGTCCCATGTTATCATTATCTGGTTCGGTCCGTAGGAATAGGCTTCCAGTTCAATATCAGTGAGGAACTTGACGGTGTTTGACGGCGTCGATTCCGGGCTGGTATATGTGCCTGTCTCAGTTGCGTATGTGTAGTAAGCCCTGGCGTATGCGTAGTAAACGGTACCTGAGTTCAGTTCCTTGAGGCGGATTTTGTTGTCTGCGGCAGTATCCGCCGGCACGTTCGCCTCTTTCAGGATCGTCGGCTTTGCCGGCCTGTACGGCTTTGTGACTTCCTGCAGGTAGTAGTTCAGGTATATGCTCGGGGAAGGGATGCCCTGGGGCCGGGCTATCCTGTCTGTCTTCAGGTCCGCATAGTACCTGTCGAACTCGTTGTAGCCAATGGGCGGCTGGACATTTGGCGGCTGGTCGTAGAACGCTTCCACCCTGAGTCTTTCGGGCGCAGGCTGCGGCACGCCGTCTGCCGCTGCCGCCGGCACCGCGATGATCAACTGTACAGCCAGCAGCAAAAAGGCCAGTGCGCCCGTCATTGCCCTGTGCAAACCGTTGTGCTGCCTGTCGGGCAGCCTCCTGCCTGCCCCCCCGTGTATCCTCCCGTTTATCCTGTTGCTTGCTGCATTATGCGGCTTCATTCCATTATCACCTCGTAACCGATACATCCACTGCCGGCTGCGACATTTACAGGTCGCCGGTCAGTTCCAGCAGTCTTGCGAAAGCGGCCACGGCCTCGGCACGGGTCATGGTGCCTTTCGGCCTGAACCTTCCCGAGGCGTCCAACTGCATCACACCGATGTCGACCACTATGAGCACGGACATGTAGTACAGGTCTTCTATGTCCCTCTCGTCCGATATCGATGCCGTTGTCCGCGGCCTCATGCTGCGGGGGTCCGTCCCCTTTTTGACTGCAAGCAGCCTTGCAAGAACTGCTGCGGCCTGTTGCCTGCTGGCATCCTTTGCAAGCGAATTGGGATGCAGCAGGTCATCGAGGCCGAGTTCCGTAAGCCTGGCCCTCATATTGAGCCCCGTATTTGCCGGGGCCATCCCTGTCGTCAGTTCATACAGGAGCACTATCTCACTGCAGGTCACCCTGACCTCCGGCATGAAATTGGTCCCTGCGCCCTGGAACACGCTCCCAAAGTCATACCTGGAAGCCATCTTCAGAATGTGGTCCCTGGCCCAGTGGTTTTCCGGGATACCGCCGATGCCCCTGTCCTGAACGAGGATCACGTACATGCCGGGCTTCAGCAGCTCGAGCGTGACGATCGTTCCTGATTCCGTTATCGTCACTTTCCGCCAGTCCATCCCCCTGTACTTCACGTAAGCCGACTTCAGTCCGTCGGCACTGCCTGTCTTCAGTCTCACCGAAACCGGCGTGTCGAAGGTGTGTACTTCTCTTAAGGTGTTCGTGAGCATAATCGTTTTTATCGTGTTGTCGATGTATATGGACAGTTCCTTTTCTATCAGGTCCACAAGGTTCCTCGTATACTGGTCTGTCAGTGCGGCAGAACCCGTACCGCTTCCGACATACGTATTGAGGAGCAGGCTGAGTTTCTCGTTCACCAGCCCGGTGTCCTTATCATAAAGCCTGTCGTGGAACATGGCCGCCATATCCTCGTATGTTATGGAGAATCCCACTGCCCGGATCTCGAGCCCGTTTACGGCGGAAACCGGTATCATACCGGAAGGAAGGGTGCTGTCCGTGCGGTTCTCGCGCCGGAGATCCAGCCTGATGTACAGTTCCTTCACTTCCTGCCTTTCCCTTATGCCCTTAACGGTTTCATTGAATACCGCATCCAGTGTGTACGGCCTAATGACGATCTCGGTACCGTCGGACCTGATGATGAGGCTCTTTCTGAGAGACTTCATCACTTCCAGCAGCGCAACGGGGATGTATATCTCATCCCTTTCGATATTGACGGAAATTTCCGAGATATCCACCAGGAAGGAGTCGCCCGGTGAATGCCTCATGACATTGGCTATCCTGTCGCCCTTGAGCATTATCCTGGTGATGTTGCTCGTGCCGATGGCGATCCTCCAGAAATATCCCTTTTCGAACTGTTCCATTTTATCGAGGAACTCGGCACGCTGCTGTTCCTGCCTGTCCTTTTCGTCATAATCCTCCTGGCTGAACTCTGTCCTTATGCTGACAGGCCCGACATATTTCGAATACATTATTATGTCCGTGTAGACAGGGTCCCGTTTCTTCGCACGGACTTTTACATAATACCGCGTGTTCGACTTGAGCGGCTGTTTCGTCACGATGCCTCCGGGCAGCGTCACATCCATGCTTTTGATCCTGGCATAATAGTAGAGCCTGTCATTGTTGACCGTCCTTGCCGTCTCATCGGTATAGTAAGGCTGCACCCTGCCGTTTTTGTCGATATACCATTCCAGGTCGGCGGCAGTGAGTACTGTATACTCGGACCCGCCTTCCTCCATTATGGCGATCTCATAGCTTGCATAGTCGTCAAGCTGCTTGCCCATCCATTTTATTTCCAGCTCGTGGTAGCCATCCCTGGTCGTGAAGTCCATTTTTTCGTAGACAGTGATGCCCGAGCCCTTTGTGACCTTTATGTCATACGACGTCCCGTGTTTCAGGCCGGTCACCCTTCCGTAATACGTTTTTCCGTCCGGGTCCTTCACTATCGTCGACTGTGCCCTTGACAGTGCCCTGTACGATGCGTCTCCCGGCCCTTTTATATGTATTGTGTAATCCTCGACGGAGGCCGCGGGATCCTGGTCGGTCCAGAAGAAACCGATCTCAGCGACAGGCATGGCTTCCAGCAGGGCCGGAGCCTCAAGCAGCGACGTCGTCACCGGGATGGAGACCCAGACGCTGTGGGACGGCGGCGTGACAGGTTCCCTTGCGGCGTCGACCTTTATGGCCCTCATACTGAAGTAATAGAGCCTGTTCGGGAACATACCGCGGTCCACGGTGAACGTACATCTCCCCGTGGCGCTGTCATATGTGAATTCCCCGGGAAAATCCTGCGGGTCTCCTTCCGGGTCAAGGAAAACGCCCCTGTCAGACGGATCCTCACCGCTCTGCAGCGGGTCATATTCGTCAAGGAAGCCCAGGTATACCGGATCATTTTCGAATTCCGACTCTTCGGCCATGGGATGGACCCTCCCGGTCGTCCTGACCAGTTGGTATATCACGTCTTTCTCCCTGTGCGTCCACGAAAACGTCACGCTGCTGTCGGACAGCATAAGTTCGCCGTCGGGGCCCACAGCCACGGAGAAATCCGTCGGAGCCAGCGGCCTTCGCTGGGAGTCGTCGGGAGGCGTGACATCCAGGATCATGGTCGTTACGGGAAGCACCGCCGAAAACATAGAAGTCTTTTCGGTCACTTCGGCCGGATCCTCCCTGTTCGTGATCACGAGCCTGGTCCTTATGAGGAAATAATACGTCGTGTTCGGAAGCAGTTTCGGCCCGAATTTATCGACGGGTCCGTACGTAGCCTCGTCAGGCAGGACATCCCTCAGCTTGTCGTAACCTTCTTCGGTGAACCTCCATATCCTGGCGGTGACGACGGAACTCCGCGGGTCGTCGGCACCGGTGAACAGAACGTCTCCCTGCAGTTCCTGGGTCGTGCCCACCGGGATGAAGCTCGCCTGGTTCGTGCCGGTATTCATGAAAATGTCATAAAAGATTTCATACCGGTACTTCGACTCATCATATTTGCTCGTATAGTTCCGCCAGTCGAGATCCAGCAATTTGCCGAAGCTCAGTTCGATATAGTTCAGGACCTGGCCTGCGGATGTCATCCTGCCGTTGCCGCTCAGCCTGAAATCCGCCGGCAGCGGCACATCGGCCTCGATGCCGGCCAGCGTGGTGAAGCTTATCACCACCGACATGTCGGACATTTTTTCAGGATCCGCCGTCCCTGCGTGCTCGGCTTTAGTGGTGTACATCTGCAGGTAGTAAATGGTGTTGGGGATGAGGAAGGTCGGATACCCTTCGTCATCGGGACCGAGCTCGGGCGGCGTCGACGGATCCCCGTCGAGATCGAACAGTTCGAACCCGTCCAGCGTGAATTCGAGCCTGTTCCCCACGTCCCTGATCCTGTCCGAATTTGCAGCTATGTATTTTACAAGCCTGTATTTGCTTTCATATCCTTCCGGCCTGCCCCACAGCTCCCCGTCCACGTATACGGGCACCCTCGCCCCGGTGTTCGGGTCCGTCTGGCTCGTGCTCAGCAGGAAATGATAAACAAGATCATCCCTGACGCTGTCCCAGTTCAGCGGCTTTTCCCATGACAGCGTGACGTCCGTCGACCTGATCTTCCTGGCGGTACCGGAAGGATCGGTGACGTCTTCCTCGTGGAGGACCCTGTCAATGACCGCGATCCCCGTCGGCAGCGGAGGCCTGTCCGTATCAAGGACGAGCATGTATTCCAGGGGCAACGATTCAAGCCTGTCTTCAGCACCTTCAGACTTGACTACTATCTTGTAGTAAACTTTATTGTTGGGGTGCACGCCCGTTATCACTGTAACGGCATATTCACCGCTGAAATATGAGTCGTCGAGGGTGTCGATTATTCGCCAGTCTCCCGGGATGGTCTCGTCGTCCGATGCCTGGACCTGGTAAAAGAGCCTCGGCAGGTCAAGGCTGCCCTGGTTGATCCTGTAGATCTTTACATAGATGTTGTTGGCGCTGTCTTTTGTCAGCTGGAACCGGATAGGCGTGTTGATGTAGGGCCTGTCCCCGGACAGGGGACTGCCGTTGTATGCATCCGGGCTGCCGACCCTTACGGCAGGCACGTTATTGCCTGCCGCGTCGCTGTATATGGGCCGTATTTTCATGTAGTAGACAGTGCCGGGCAGGATATCGTAATGAGGAAGTATGTCGTCCGTTCCGCTGACGTCCGTTATTTCCGATAAGGCGTCTTTTCTGCCGAGCAGTTCGAAGCTGTAGAACCCGTTGGCATTCGGACCGGGTATCAGCGCGGTCACGTCCGGTGATCCGGACACGTATGCCGTATACGAACCCCCGGCGGACTGCCTTACATGGACGGAGGACTGCGATGAGCCCGAGTCGAGCTTATTCGCATCCGTGGAGATATTTATAGTGTAGTTGAGCGACGATATTTGCCTTTGTGAATCGGTATATATGCAGTTGTAGGCATTCTGCATGTACCTGAGAGCCTTATCGCTGTTGGCCTCGATGAACATACCGTTGCCGGTGTCGGGATCATCCTGGGGATAAGGCCTGGCATCGGGATCGATATCCGGATCGAAATCAGGATCGAAATAGATCCTCGGCTGTTTCCAGTTCAGTCTCAGCCTGGGTTTCCCGCCGATTTCCCTGCCACCGCCGGCAATTTCCTCGTATGGCTGCGACGGCGCCGTCGCGGTGAAGGTGATGGCAGGCAGGAAATAGAGCAGGCCCCTGCCTATGATCTCCCCGACGGACGTATCTGTGTCATTGTAAAGCGTGACGCTGATGTCATATATATAATCCGGCTGAAGGCCGTCGATCACGAAAGTGTTGCCTTCCGTGACCAGTTCCCTGTTATACGTGGCCGTCCCGCCGGGACCGGGCCTGTGGTAGATTATCTCGGCCAGCCGGGTCCCCGTAAGCTGGGTCCAGCGTATCGTAAGCCTCCCGTCGCTGTAACTCTCCACCGAGATGTCAATCGGCATGAACGCAGCGAAAGAAACTGTGCCGCATATTGAAAAGATGCTGCAGAGCACAGCCGTTACCAGGAGTACCGCAACCGGTTTGCTGATATGTTTCATGAAATGCCGACCTCCGCCAATATATACATCCAGACTTCTGTTCCGTCATGCTGCTTCGATTCCGGATGACCCCGGGTGGGACCAGGGTACAGTCCATATTATATATCGGCAGCGGACCGGCCTTGTTTTATAGTGCCGTGGACTTTTGGCGATCCGAATATGATATTGTAATAATAATGTAAAATATCCCGATACCGTAATGCTTTTTGACGCAGGAAAGACTTAGTGCCGCCAGCCGCCGCGCTGGTCGCCTCTGCTCACGATGATCTGGTTCCTTCCGTTCCTGGAGGCCTTTCTCACATTATATCCTCGCAGCACAAGGGTGTCGTAGATCTCGTCCACCTGCTCGAAATAATTGTTCCCTATATCGAGTATGAGCGTTTCTCCAGGTTTGAGTTCCCGGGATATTTCATTGAGAGTCGCATCTATACCATTGACGCTTTCCGCGTTCATTATCCGTCCGTCCGCGGCATCGCCGTGCATGGGCCCTGTCGTTCCTTTCTGGCAGCCGTTCCCGTGTTTCCGGTAATCCATATGTTGTACCCTCCGCTGTTTTATGGATCGGTGTTTATACGGTCTGTATCTGTGATATAGTATTATCATGAGATGATGATTTTATTTTTGGAGTTGGAATTATGGCATCCGGCAGGAACCTGGTGCTGATAGGAATGCCCGGCGCAGGCAAAAGCACCGTCGGTGTCCTTTTGGCTAAAGCACTGAAGATGCCGTTCACGGACACCGATATCCTGATACAGCGCCGGCAGGACTGCTACCTGCAAGAACTGATCGAGGAGCACGGCATCGAAGGTTTTATCAGGATCGAGGAGGAAACGGTCAAAAGCCTCGATCTAAACAACCACGTGATCGCGACCGGTGGGAGCGTGGTGTACAGCGAAGCCGCCATGGCCCATCTGAAAACCCGCGGTATCATATTTTTCCTCAACGCCAGGCTGTACCAGCTGGAACGCAGGCTCAAAAACATGAAGAGCAGGGGCATCGCCATGACGCCCGGCCAGACCCTCGCTTCCCTGTACAGGGAAAGGCTGCCGTTGTACAGGAAATACGCCGACGTTGAGATTGACTGTTCAAGAAAGCATATAGAGACCATCGTTTCCGAGATAAGCGAAAAATTCACGGAACTTCGCTGAAAAAAAGAAAAAATCATGTATAAAAGGACACAAAAGGGGGCAAAAATATTAGTGACCTCACAAAATACATTTTGACCCCCTTTACACGGTTAGTCGCCTGACTAACCACCTTTTTTTGCCCAAATCATGCACAGAAAACGTCCGTTTTGTGGAAAACAGCCTGTGGATGATGTGGATAAGCCTGTGAATAACCGACTGGCACGAATTGTGCGGCTGTGGACAACTCCCCCTCGCCGGGACGATCCACAGACGGATTTCCACAGGCGTCAAATGAGCTTTTGCACCTCTTCTTCAGGAACCGGCTTTGAGTAATAGTAACCCTGCATCATGTCACACCTGTGCTTCGCCAGGTATTCCGCCTGTTCCTTCTTTTCGACGCCTTCGGCAACCACCACGAGGTTCCTCTTATGCCCTATATGTATTATGGATTCGATCATGCTGTTGTCATTGTCCGGTATGTCATCGACAAAGCACTTGTCGATCTTCAGCGTATTCACCGGAAGCTGCTTCAGATAGCTCAGCGAAGAAAAACCTTTCCCGAAATCATCGATGGAGAACCTGACCCCAAGGTCTCTCAGTTCATGTATTTTCCTGAGGTTCATATCGACTGTCTCCACGAGTTTCGATTCCGTTATCTCCAGTTCCAGGAGAGAGGGCTCGAGCCCGGTCGATTCCAGGATCTCCCTGACCATGTCCACGAAGTCCGCCTGCATGAGCTGCACCACGGATATATTCACCGATATCCCGTATTTTTTTGATGTCCTGTCGTTCAGCCTGATAATGAACTCGCATGCGGTCTTCAGCCTGTCTCTTATACACATCT
>DGEQ01000126.1:0-204 GCA_002386045.1 Hungateiclostridiaceae bacterium UBA3922
GCAGGTTTGCTTTATTTTTCACTTTGCATAAATTAATTGGAAGGCGTGTTTTTTTGTGCCGTTATTCGTGCAGTTTATTTGCGCAGTTTTTACGCCCTTTTTTGTGCAGTTATTACGCCGTTACCTGCACCGTCTACTTGCGCCGGCCTTTTGCGCTGTTTTTGCACTGTTTTTTGTGCGGTTTTAGTTATGTCCGTATAATGG
>DGEQ01000126.1:348-3287 GCA_002386045.1 Hungateiclostridiaceae bacterium UBA3922
ACACACAAATTAGGACTTGACCAAGTTCCAGACCTGGGTGTTCAAAAATTGAATTACTGTGCGCTGAGAATCGTATTTTTTGAATAAAGGGTCACATAATATCGTGTTTTCGCATATTATGGCAACTAAAACAACGCCCCGGACTTGAAAAACACACTAAAAAGCTCACAATAGTCGATGTTTTGAACACCCAGGTCTATATTTTGCGATGCTTTCGGAGACCGCGCGGATATCCGGGACATCGCGATCATACCCCGATGATGTTCATGCCGCAGTCAACATGCAGCACTTCGCCGGTGATGCCTTTTGACATGTCACTGAGAAGGAACACCGTGGCATCCGCTATTTCTTCAGGCTCTATGTTTTTCCTCAGCGGCGCCCGCTGCCGGGTATGCTCCAGGATGCTGCTGAAATCCTTGATCCCCCTGGCCGAAAGTGTCTTCACCGCACCCGCGGATATGGCGTTCACCCTTATCCCCGAAGGCCCGAGGTCTTCCGCAAGGTATCTCACTCCCGCTTCAAGAGCGGCCTTTGCCGCACCCATCACGTTGTATCCCGGCACGACCTTTTCAGAACCCATGTAAGACAGCGTGACTATGCTGCCTCCCCCATCCATGAGGTCTGCGGCCCTTTTGCTGACCGCAACGAGCGAGTATGCGCTGATGTCCATGGCAAGCGCAAACCCGTCCCGTGACGTGTCCGCAAATCTTCCCTGCAGTTCCTCGGCCTTTGCATAGGCAATCGCGTGCACAAGGCCGTGGATCGTCCCGTGCCTGCTTTTCACCGATCCGAAGAAATCATCGATGTTTGAGTCGGATGCCACGTCAAGCTGGTAGGTATCTGCACCGCCAAGTTCCCTTGCCAGCGCTTCCACGTCTTTTTTCTCCCGTTCGCCAAGGTACGTCAGTACCAGTGACGCGCCTTCCCTGTGCGCCGCCGCGGCTATTGCCCAGGCAATGCTCCATTTGTTCCTCACACCCATGATAACGATGGTTTTGTCCTTCAGCAAATCACTCATTTACACTCGTCCTCCTGCAAGATATGTATTGTTGTGTGTATCCTGGCATTCAGGCAAACCGGTCTGTGCCCGGAGCCTGTCTATATATTATACAGGTATTCCATTGCAAGTTTTTCAAGTATTTCTTTTTTATTGAGTCCCGGTTCATTTATTACCCTTTCCAGCAGGTGTCCAAGCACCTTCCCTATCTCGGCCCCTTCCATGAAACCCAGCCGCTTCAGGTCATCGCCGTTTATTTCGAGTTCCTTCAGGCTCAGGCAGTATCCGCTTTCCAGCAGCGACCTGAACACTGCTTCAGTCCTTTCCAGTTGGCGCAGTTCTTCCATGATGTCCGTCCCGTCTTCCTCCTGGTGCTGTTCCCCCGGGATATTTCCCGGGCCGCGGCAATGCCCTGCAACTGCCGTTCGGGCCATTTTCCCTTCCGGGCCTGCCATATAAGCTGAAGCTGCAATATGTGCCCTTTTCGCTTTCAGGATGTCCGCGAATCCGTCCCTGCCCGTTTCGGTCACGGCCCATGCAACTGCAGTCTTTTCAGGCTTGATCTCCATGTCCGGATGCCTTATGATACGCAGGATCCTGTTCCTGCTCTTATTGTCGAACTTCAGGCGGCGCAATATCGCTTCTGCAGTCGCCAGGGCTCCTTCGCCGGCTTCCTTGCATCCGCCGGTTTCATGCAGCAGCATCGCCCAACGCAGGCACACGTCTTTCTCCGCTGCCGCGACAGAACGCAGTATGTGCCCGCCGGAGCCTGCACGGCTTCCGTCCGTGCGGAAAAGCACGTCCAGTTCCGGCATTATGTGCCCGAGCAGCCCTGTATCGTGAAGGATCGCGAACTTCATCGGATCGTCCGAGACCAGGATGCCTGTCAGTTCCTCCCTGATCCTTTCGGCACTGATCCTTGATATCAGGCTGCTGTTTTGCCTGATCCCCTCAAAGGTATCCCCTTCGATCCCAAAGCCCAGTGTCGATGCGAACCGCACGGCCCGCAGCATGCGCAGCGCGTCCTCCCTGAACCGGTCCGCCGGGTCGCCCACGGTCCGTATTATCCTTCGGGAAATATCCTCCATCCCGCCAAAAGGGTCGATGATTCCTTTTTCGGGGTCCCAGGCCATCGCATTTATCGTGAAGTCCCTCCTGCGCAGGTCGTCTTCGATCCTCGAAGTGAACTCCACCTTGTCAGGATGCCTGCCGTCAGTATACCTGCCATCGACCCGGAACGTGGTCACCTCGTAGTTCCTTCCGTTAAGCACTACCGTAACGGTGCCATGCTTTATCCCCGTGTCCGCAGTTTTTTCAAAAAGCCTGCCGACCTCCGCGGGATGAGCGTCGGTCGCGATATCCCAGTCCTTCGGTTCTCTGCCCATGATTGCGTCACGTATGCAGCCGCCTACCGCGTACGCCTGGTAGCCATGCCTGCAAAGCACCCTGATTATCAGGGCAACGTCCTCAGGAAGAACGATCTTTATCACTGTACCACCCCGTGTAAAGCTCTGTTCGCTGTGCGTCTGCCTGCATGGTTTTCAGCAGGCTCCGCCAGCAAGCCTGTACTTCGATTATATAAAACCTCCGGCCATGTTTGAAGCTGTTTTCCGAACAAATCCGGGGCGGGGCCGGACATTGTCCGCCTGCACATTCCATTGACAGCTGTTTTTTATAGTAGTATATAAATTATAGAGCAGATATTTGTCGTTGTAATTTGATATAATTGCCATCCAACGTTTCGTCAAGAAAGCTCATCTTAGTTTTTATCGGTCACAGAGCAGGATCCGGGATAGTGTGCCGCCTGGCGGACCTGGTCCAGACACCTCAATAAAGGAGTGATAAAATTGCCTGCAAGGAAGTTTGCATGCATAGTGCTCACAATATATATGATCCTGGCCATGTTGCTTCCACTGGGTGGGTGTTCACCTCAAACGGAAAC
>DGEQ01000126.1:3478-17727 GCA_002386045.1 Hungateiclostridiaceae bacterium UBA3922
TGCTGGGGCTTGGCGAAGATGACGGTATCGTTCAGCCGTTGATCATAGGTAATTTCACAGATGAACCGACTGTCGTGCTGGAACAGGTAAAAGATTTCTCAGTTTCCCCCGAGGCTTACTCAGTCCTTGCAGTGACACAGTCCGGGGATGTATACGTATGGGGACAGGTCGGCTTCGGTGATGATCGCAGTATCCTTTATTGCGATTATCCGAAAAAGGTCGTTCTCCCGGAGAAAATCACCCGGGTATACTGCGATGATCTCGTGTTCTTTGCTCTTGGAGAAAGCGGGACATTATATGCATGGGGATGGAACTACTTCAGGAAAGACGGGGAATACCTGCAGGAACCGGTCCCGATCGTATTGGATTCGAATATGTGAAAAATATAATGTTTTGAAACAAATCCAACTGCTGCCACGTCTGTATAATGTAATACATGACGGCAGCAGTTTTCCTGCCTGGCCGGAAGAAAGGCAAGGTTGAGGTATATGAACAAAATCAGGGATCTCTTGCATGATAAAAAAGCGCTGGTGATCGCGTCCGCAGTGCTGCTGCTTGCGGCGGCAGCGGTCACAGCAGCATTGACCGGCCTGTTCGGCGGTGTCGGCAAAAACATCGATGCCGCGACAGGGGATCCGGGCACGACTGCCGACAGCCCCGGCGACACGGTACGGTACGCGGAGTTGCTGGATTCGATCGTCGAGATAGCGCCAAGTGACCAGGACAGCCTGGGTGTCAGCACCACGTCGGCATTCAGGCTCCTGTTCAGCCGGGACACAGATGAGAAAGCTGTTGCTTCCGCATTGAACATCGAACCGAAACAGGATTTCAGTATAACCAGGGTCTCCGGTAACGAATTCAGCCTGGAATTCAGCGAACCCCTGGAAAGCAACAGGATCTATACTGTCACGATGAACGACAGGGACACCGGCGAAAAAAAATCATGGGCCTTCCAGACCAAAAAGCAGCTCAGTGTCATCCGTACGCTGCCGCGTGACCAGTCGACCTATGTGCCCGTCAATTCCGGCATCGAGATCACTTTCAGCCACAGCGGCATCGAAAATGCCGAAGAGTGCTTCGAGATAACGCCAAGGGTCAGGGGCAGCTTCCAGTGGAACAAAAAGACCCTGGTCTTCATCCCCGAAAGCCTTGAATACGACACGATATACACGGTGACGATAAAGAAGGGCCTGCGCGTGAAAGGCAGTGAAGAAACGCTGCAGGACGATCACACCTTCAGTTTCCAGACCGAACGGGCCCCGAAGAGCATATATTTCAGCTTTGCAGAAGATTATTACAACTTCATCCCCGGCACGGCACCCACCCTGCAGGTATACACGATGTGGGACACGGCCAGCCGGGAAGTGCCCGTCGAGATATACAGGTTCCCGGATGCCGAAAGCTTCATGCGCGCCCTGAGGAAAGCACATTCCAGGCCGTACTGGGCCGTCTGGAACGCAGACGGGGCCTTTGACACGGGTCCCCTTGAGAAAACGGCCTCGCTGGATTGTACCATCACAAGGCGGAACACCGACCATTACTGGAGCAGCAAGTATCTCGTCCTGCCTTCGTCGCTGGAGGAAGGATATTACCTCGTGGCTGTCGACATCGACGGGGAAAAGTTTTATGCCCCGATGCAGATAAACAGCACATCAGTATATATCATGATGGCACACGACAGGTGCATTGCATGGCTGAACGACGCGGTCACGGGACAGCCTCTGTCCGGAGCGGTGTTCAGGCATGAGAGCGGGATATCCGGCGTGACGGACAGCAGCGGCGTCGCCACGTTCGACACCCCCGATGCAACTTCCGACACCGGTTACGAGATCTTCACGGCAGAGCACGGATCAAAGCTCCCGTTCGTCGCACTCGTGTCGAACCTGCGCCCGATGTATTACTGGTACGGCAATTATTACGGGACGAGCACCGCGGACAGGTACTGGACTTATATGTATCTCGACAGGAGCGTATACCTCACCAGGGATACCGTCAACGTATGGGGCGTCATAAGGCCGAGGGACGGATCCCCGATCGGAAGCGAAGCCGTGCTCGAGCTGATCGGGTACAGGTGGACCGTGCCGGACACCGGCGAGTCCCCGGTGATCACATCAGAGAAAATCAGGCTGTCGCCGGAAGGCACCTTCTCGGGAAGCCTTAAGATCACGAATTTCAGCCCCGGCGGATACACTGTCCGCGTCAGGATGGGCGACGAAATACTGGTCAACCGGTACATTTCAGTCGAGGAATACGTCAAGCCGGTATATACGATAGAAGCAACATCCGACCGGCAGTACATGTATGCATGGGAAACGGTGGGTTTCGACATCACCGCATCCTTCTTCGAAGGCACGCCGGCCTCGGGCATGAAACTGGATTACAGGGCAATGATAGACAGCAGGTCGTTCAGCAACGGCGTGCTGACCAGCGACGACAAGGGAAGATCTTCAATATCCGTAAAGCCGCTCACCGACGAAACGAACTGGAGACCCCAGGTCCTGTCGTTCACCGTCGTCAACAGCGACGCCGAAGAACAGCAGGTGAGCGATACCCGGCATGTCTATGTCTTCCCCAGGGATACGATGATCGAAGTCAAATCAAAAATGGAAGACAATAAAGGCACAGTAACCTTCTCCACAAGCAGGATCGACATCTCCGGACTGAAAGCCGGCGGTTCGGGCTATCCATGGGTCGACGACTACAGGGGCGAAAGCGTCGACATCCCGGTAAAGGCAAAGCTCTACAAGACCTATTATGTCGCCGAAAAAACAGGCTATTACTATGACCATATAGATAAAGTCCGGCGCGACACGTACACCTACCGCCTGGTGGAAGACCTCGTGTCCGAATACGCCTTCACCACTTCCGGCGGAAAGCATGAGATCCGCTACCCCTACGACAGGACCAAGTCTTATAAGCTCGTGGTATCCGCAGCCGATTCGCAGGGACGTCCAATAGAGTTCACTGAGTACCTCTACAACTGGGACGCATATGACCCTTTCGACGAAAGGAAATACGTGCTGTCGCAGTCCGACATCAACAAGACGTACAGGACCGGGGAAACCGTCACGGCCGAGGTAAGGTACAACGACGAGGATCCGTTCACGGGGAGCGACAGGAGATACATGTTCATAAAGATGCAGAACGGGATCATCGACTGGACGGTCACCGAAAGTGCCGTGTACGAATTCCCGTTCGAAAGCAGGTTCATACCGAATATATACGTGAAGGCCCTGTGCTTCGACGGGGCCGGGGTCTATGATGCGGGCATGAAAGTGTACTTGTACGACTACAGCGAGAAAAAGCTCGACATCAGCATAGCGCCCGACAGGCAGGGCTACAGGCCCGGAGACGAAGTGAAACTGTTGCTGGACGTAAAAGACGCTGACGGAAATCCTGTATCCGCGGAAATCAATATAAGCGTCGTGGACGAGGCGTATTTCGCGCTTTACGGGCAAAACGCCGATATGCTCGGCGAACTGTACGGAAGGTATATTTCCTCCGGCCTGATCTCGGATTACCTGTCATACAGACTCCTGCCGGAAAACGAAGGCCCGCAGGCGGAAATGGGCGGTGAAGGCGGCGACTCCGGCGTCCGCAGGGATTTCAAGGATACCGCGCTGTTCACCGTGGCCAGGACCGGTACAGACGGCAAGGCTGAAGTCACATTCAGGCTGCCCGACAACCTGACATCCTGGAGGATCACCTGCCAGGCGGTCACGGGCGACCTCCGGGCCGGTACAGTGACCTCCAACTTAGTCGCGAAACTCCCGTTTTTCGTAGACTCCATATTCAACAAGTCCTTCATGACCGGGGACAGTCCTTCGATACTTGTGCGGGCCAACGGAGACGAGCTCCCCGCCGACGCTGAAGTTGACTTCACGGTCACCCTCATCCCGGAAAACGGGACTGCCAGGACCTTTACCGCAAAAGGCACTGCCAGGCTGCATACCGAGATACAGCTGGGGGCCCTCGATGAGGGCAACTACACGGTCAGGATAGAAGGTACGTACGGCAGTTACAGGGATGCCATGGAGCGCGGGTTCAGGGTCAGCGACAGCCTGCTCGAGACCTCCGTGACCGATTTCATCCCCCTTGGCGAAGGAGTGTCCCTGGCCACCGATGCAAAGGGGCTTACGATACTGACGATCTTCAACGAGGATTCGTGGGTCCTTTACAGAGAGCTGCGGCAGCTCTTCCGGGACAACTGGGGGCGGCGGATCGACCAGGTGCTCGCCAGGAAGATCGCGGCGAAACTGCTGAAAAACTATTTCAATGAAGATATGTACTATGAGGACGAGACCGACCTGATGGAATACCAACTCTACGACGGCGGACTCGCGCTCCTCACCTACGACAGCAGCAGTCCCGAGCTGTCTGCGAAGATGTGCTCGCTGGCGGCCGACAGCGTTGACAGGGGTGCCCTTGCAGCCTATTTCTACGGCCTGGTCGAAAACGAATCGACCATGCCTGAAGACGTGATATACGCATACTGGGGACTTGCCGCGCTCAAAGAACCTGTGCTGCTGGACATCAGGTCGCTGCTGGCCGTCGAAGACCTCGACATGAAAACCAGGCTGGCCCTTGGCGTCGCGCTTGCAGAAGCGGGAGACTACCAGGGAGCCGCGCAGATATACAATGAATATATGTCGTCCGCTGCGACAGTCACCGAAACCTATGCCTGGCTGGAGGCAGGAAGCCGGGACGACAATATCGACGCCACGGCGCTGGCCGCACTGATAGCCATGAGGATCAACGCCCCGGAAAAGATGAAGCTGTTCAGCTATATCTCGTCCAATTCGACGTCCATGCTCCTTGTGAACCTGGAAAGGATGATATTCGTAACGAACCATATCAAGGACGCGAACCTGACGGGCAGCTTCACGTACGAGCTCGACGGGGTGAAAAAGATCGTGGAACTGAAAAAGGGGAGTTGCTTCAGGCTGGTACTCACTCCCGAAAAGCTGGCCTCCATCAGGTTCAGCAACATCAGCGGCAACATAATCGCTGCGCGTTCATATACCGCGCCGGTGAGCGAAACGATGCGAACCGACAGCGGCCTGGTAACGATAAAAAGGACATATGAATCAGGCAATGACGGCCCTGTGACCAGTTTCGACCGTTCGGACACCGTCAGGGTGGCATTGACGGTCAAGTTCGGCGAAAATGCACCGGACGGGTACTACGAGGTCACCGATGTGCTTCCCGCCGGACTGAGGTACACCCATGCCTGGTACACGGATGAATGGGGCAGGAACAACAGAATACTGTATTATCCTGATGAAGTCACGGGCCAGAAAGTCGTGTTCGGCCTCCCCTACAGCAAGGCTTATAAAGACAAGGAATACACCATCACGTATTACGCGAAGGCGGTGTCGCCGGGCGCATACACGGCCGACAGTGCAGCCGTACGCCATATTGACAGCGACATCGCCGGTTTCACGCCGACCGGGCGGATAACCGTGAACAGGTAGCCGCGGTCATAAGTGAACATCCCCGGGGCTAACGCAAGCCCCCTGGCTAAAGCAAGCATCCCGGGATAAGCGCGGAAGCAGACAAGGGCCGGCCGGACCGGAAAACCGGCCGGCATGGAACGGAGGCAGACAGGTTGGAAAAGCACACCGCAAAAGTATTATTGATACTGCTGATAATGTTTCTCGTGTCGATCGCCGTGAAGCTGTTCATGTTCACTTCCGGTGCGGCATCGGACATGATCGGCCCGTCTCCGTCCGCAGGACCGCGCCTGGTCACGGAGCCGGCCGTCGATGCTGGCGGCCCGGAGCCGCCGGGCATGGCACGGGAAACGCAACCGGCCGGTCCTGCACAGGAAACACAGCAGCCCACGGGATCCAACATGTCCCAGGCCGACGTCGCCCGGGACGATCCGGCTTCACCAACACGGGAAGGGCAGGCTTCCGAAGTCCCGGACGGGCAGGTCCCGAAAGTCAGGGATGGGGCTGCTCCTGCCGTCCAGGACAGACTGTCCTTCCCAGAAGGGGACCATATAGGCCGGAAAGGCGCCAGTCTCCTCAGGTGCATCCACTATAATGAAAATGATTTCATGTGGTCAGTCAATGACAGGTCGCCGGCCTCAGATCAGCTGTTCGATATAATCAGTGATGCGGACAGCAGGGACGCAGGCGCCGGGACCATCATGGGCGGCGTCGTCCCTCACCACCTGCTGGCCAGGAGGCTGATCGCGGAATTCTTCCGGGAACTTGCCGAAGATCCGCCCGAAACGGTCATAGTGATCGGCCCGAACCACAAGCTCGACGGCATCGGCAAGGTCCAGGTATCTTCGGCGGACTGGGGCACTCCTTTCGGCGTCCTGGAAACGGACACGCGCATAACTGCAATACTGGCTGAAGAATATGGCTCCGCGCATAATGACGAACTGTTCGAGAACGAGCATTCCGTTTCGTCTCTCGTACCTTACATAAAATACTTCCTCCCGGATGCAAAGATCGTACCTGTATTGCTCCACGGGAACCTTTCGCAGAAAGACGCCGTAAAGCTGGGTTCCCTGCTCGGCAGGATAATGTCCGACGATCCTGGCACGATCATGATAGCTTCGATAGATTTTTCACATTACCTCAGCACGCCGGAGGCAGACAGGATGGATATCATCACGTGGAAAGCCATCAGTTCATGGGACCTGGATGCGATCAGCCGGATGGGAAACGACAACCTGGATTCGGTCCCGTCGATGACGGCCATGATGGCCGCAATGGACATGGTATCCGCCAGGAGTATCGAAATGACCGGGCACAACAACTCGTCACGCATTACGAAAAGCGGTTACGATTACACGACCAGCTACTTTACAATGTTTTTCAGAAAGGATATACATGACGGCACATTTCCATAAACTGCGGAGGTTTTTCGGCAGCAAAACGGAGTCGCCGCAAAAAAACTGATTAACATTTTCAGTGTTTACGGGTATAATAAGGCTATAGTAAACTATATCATCAAGAAAGCGAGATCGCGAATACAAATGAGATGGCTTGAAGTAAACAGCTCCAAACCACTGAAAGGCAGGATCAGGATCCCTGGATCCAAGAACAGCTCTCTCGCACTGCTGGCAGCCAGTTGCCTGGCTGATGGACCTGTACATATTTCGAAAATCCCTTGCATTTCAGATATACAAGCCGTATTCAGGATAATGGAAAGCATCGGTGTTTCCATAAGCGGCAGCAACGGATCTTATACCATAGATCCTTCAGGTATTTACACGGCCGAGATCGATCCGGCCCTGTCATCGGCGTTCCGTGCCGCTTATTATTTCGTCGGCGCCCTGCTGGCAAAACACCGCCGGGTTTCCATCGGCTACCCGGGAGGCGACAATTTCGTTTCCCGCCCCATCGACCAGCATATCAAGGGACTCAGGTCCCTCGGAGCGAAAGTGGAGATGTACGAAGACCACTACGTGGTCGAGGCGGATTCGCTCAGCGGAGCGGAGATATTTTTCGACGTTATGTCCTGTGGAGCGACCATCAATGTCATGCTGGCAGCCGTGCTGGCAAAGGGCAGGACTACGCTGTACAATGCCGCAAAGGATCCGGAAGTCGTCGACACCGCTGTTATGCTCAACAAGATGGGAGCCAGGATATATGGCGCAGGCACCGATACTATCAGGATAGTCGGGGTGGACCGCCTTGGCGGCTGTACCCACTCCCCCGCTCCCGACCGGCTCATAGCAGGAGCCTACCTTATCGCGGCCGGTGTCACGGGCGGGGTGATCACCGTTGATGACGTCATACCGAAGCACCTGGAACCATGTATGACAAAACTCTCCGAAATCGGCCTGGTATTCGAACAGACGGAAAACAGCATAACCGTGGACGGCACCGGCAGGATAAAGGCCGCAAGGATCCGTACCGGTAAATACCCGATGTTCGAAAGCGATTTCCAGCAGCCTGTCACCGCGCTCCTCCTTAAAGCGCACGGCAGGAGCATCATATCCGACAGGGTCTACCCGATGCGTTTCAATCATGTCGAACAGCTCAGGAGGATGGGCGCTGATATCGAGGCCATGAACGGCACCGCCCGGATCAACAGCTTCAGGAAGCTCACCGGCACCTGGGTGCATGCCGGGGACATAAGGGCGGGCACGGCACTTGTGCTGGCAGGCCTCATGGCAGACGGGACGACCAGGATCACGGGCGTGGAACATATCGAGAGAGGTTACGAGGATATCGTGAGGGACTTCAGGCAGCTAGGCGCCGATATCTCCCTGGTCACAGGCAGCCTGCCGGGCACGGGCGAGGCAATGATGCTCAATGTCTGACCCTGACCGCTGCAATGCCTGCTCGTCATACGCAGCCGTGGATCACAAAAATCCCGAGGCCGCATAGGCACCCGGGATTTTCTATGTTAAACGGGGACAGAGCCCCGTAGTAGCCTGGGACTTGCCGTGTCCGCGGATCCCCGTCGTCACCTTTCCTCGCCGAATGTCAGGTTGAGGGTCACTTTCCTGCCGTTCCTGTCTACAGTGATGGTCACCGTATCTCCAGGCTTATAGGAGTCCTTTATCCTGTCGAGGTCCTGGACAGTCCTGACGGTCTTGCCGGCCATCGCGACTATTATGTCTCCCCTCCTGATGCCGGCTTTCTCGGCCGCGCTGCCCGCGATCACTTCTGTCACGTATATTCCCTGGGGTATCCCGTAATAGCTGGAATATATGCTCGTTATCTCCCTGCCGGAAATGCCGATGTACGGCCTGCCCCTGACATACCCATATTTTATGAGATGTTCCACCACGGGCCACGCATCGTTTATCGGGATCGCGAACCCCAGGCCTTCGACGCCGGAAGCCGCGATTTTCGCCGAGTTGATACCTATCACCTGTCCCTGCGAGTTCAGAAGCGCACCGCCGCTGTTGCCTTCATTTATCGCGGCATCGGTCTGTATGACGTTCATCGTCCTTCCGTTTATCTGGATGGACCTGTTCAGTGCGCTTATGACTCCGACTGTAACAGAACCCGCGAACTCCATCCCGAGCGGGTTGCCTATGGCCACTGCCAGTTCGCCTACCTCAAGTTTCGACGAATCACCGAGTTCCGCTACAGGAAGGTCTTCCATGTCGATCTTGATCACTGCCAGGTCCGTTTTCACATCTCCGCCCGTGAAAGTGGCCTTCGCTTCCCTTCCGTCGGGCAGGAACACCTCAAGTATGGTCCTTGACGCTGTCCCCTGCTTCGGATCGGCCCCGGATACCACGTGATAGTTCGTCATTATGTATCCGTCCTTGCTGATGATTATCCCTGAACCTTCGCTGACTGAACTGTTGGTGAATCCGAAATAATTGCTCCTTGTACCGGCTATGGTCATCCTAATACCGACGATGGCCGGACCTGCCTTCTTGGCGATGGCGGTCACAGTAGACCCGGCCTGTACGGCAGCGCTTGCCAGGTTATCGGTGCTTCTGCCGGATTGCAGCAAATCACTGCCCGGGAGTTCCGGCGGTGTGCTTTCAGCCGCTCCGTACGCCCCGTCCGCGGCCACGCCTTTCCCGATGTCGCTGCCAGCGGCATTTCCCCCGCTGTCCCTTAGGCCGGTGCCTAAGCCGATCCTGTCCCATCCGCCGGCATCCGTATCGGCCTGCATTTCCGAAACAGACCTGCGGATGCTCTCGAGTTCATCAGTAAATCTATCGTAAAGCACCGTTCCGACTACATAGCCGCTGACCAGCGACGATACCAGTATAAGTGCGATCGTGGACAATACCCTCCGCTTCCCGGAAGGGCGCTTGCTCTGCTGGTAATAATCGTTGTAGTTGAAACCGCTGTACATAGAAAACCTCCTCTCCGCATGCAAATCCAGTGCCGTTCCTGTTTCCAAACTAATATTACCCAAATATTATTACGAATTCTCGAAATTATTTTAAACAAACTGTTAAGATGAAATTAAAAAATTTTTACAATAATAAGGATATGAACCATGGTCGGACAGATAAATCACCTGTCGAAAAGGAGCGACTTGTAAAATGCCAGGTATTCCCTGAGATACGCCGATACCGGCGTGCCGGACGATCCGGCTGCAAGGGCGCGGACTTTCAAGCCGTTCCTTTTCGCCAGCATCCTCGAACGGAATATGTGGTAGTCGTTCGTCACAAAAGTTATCTCGCCTGTAATGCTGCCGTCCCTCTGCTCTATGAGCCTTCTGGAAAACATGAAGTTCTCCATCGTGCTCGAGGATCTTGCTTCCCTGATCATCCTGTTTTCGTCGATGCCGTTTGCGGCAAGGTATCTGTACATCGCCTCGGCTTCAGCGATGTCTTCTCCTTTGCCCTGACCGCCTGAAACGATCACGATCGTATCGGGGTATTTCCTGAGATAGGCAATGCCTGCATCAAGTCTTTGGTACAGCGCTTTTGACGGAGTCTCGCCGTGCAGTTGCGCGCCAAGTATGATAAGGTATTCCGTCTGTGCTTCCGGGTCGGACTTTCCGCCAAAAGTGATCAGTCCCATCACGGCCAGGAACTGAAATGCAAAAACCGCCAGCAGGATGAAAACGGTTTTCCTGGTATTGGTCTTCCTTCTGACCCTGGAAATCACTTTTGCCTCTTTTATAGCTCTCAAGTCAAACCCCCGGTAACAGAAAACTACAGGTGTCCTGACAAAACATCGGCAGTTTTTATTATACCCCATTTCCCATCATTTTTCCACCCGGCGGCTGTCCGCCGTTTGCGTTTCTCTCCCGGCGCATCTGACGTCAATGCCTCGCATCCGGCGTCTATCCGGCGTTTATCCGGCACTGCCCCGGCTTCAGCAACGTTACACCACGGCCGTCACGCATCCGGTCTTTTTACGGTGCTGCGCTCCACGAGCGAAGCAGACAGCAGCAGTTTCTCCCCGGCGCCTCCATTGCCGGAAAGCCTTGCCAGAAGCATGTTTACCGCCCGCCTGCCCATGGACTCCCTCCTCACCCGCATCGTGGTCAGTTCGGGCTCGATATGGGAAGCCCCGCTGATATCGTCAAAACCGATAACGGATACCTCGCCGGGTATGTCGATACCCAGCTGCTTCAAAGCCTTGCACAGCGTGATCGCCGCTGCGTCATTGCAGCAGACGAAGCCGGTCGGGAAGTCCCCTTCCGCCTTTATACGCCGCAGGATCTCCGCCAGATCTTCCGGCAGGATCATTTCCGGGCAGCCTGTCAGGGCGGCACAGTGGCAGGGTACCGCCAGCCCTGCATCCTCAAGCGCTTTCCTGTAGCCCATGTACCTGTCATAAAAGCTCACGGAAGCCTTTATCTCCCCGTAGAAGGCTATGTTCCTGTGTCCGTTCTTTATGAGGTGCCAGGTTGCAACATAGCTGCCGCAATGGTTATCCGTCAGTACACAATCGGCCTCCATGTCGTCGAAGTAATTGTCGACCATGACGACCGGGAGCCCGGTAGTTTTCAGTTTCCGCACCATGTTCCGCCCGACCCTGCCGAGGGTGATTATCCCTGATACCATCCCGTCCCGTATGCAGTTCGGGATCTGGGGGTCTGCCTCGGCCTCGTCATAATAGTGGAGGATCGTGTTCATGTTGTTTTTCTTTGCCTCATCCTCGATACCCATCTGTATGTTGCTGAAAAAGTCGAGAGCGGTCTGCGTGCTCCTGGGGATGACCAGGCACAGGTTCCTGCTTTCGGGTACGTTTTTCCCCAATGATGTGTAAGTATACCCCATCCTGGCCGCCGTTTCGACGACCATCCGCCGGGTCTTCTCACTGATGCCGCCCGCTCCCCGCAGCGCCAGGGATACGGTGTTTTTCGAAACACCGAGTTTTTTGGCTATCGTCGCCATCGTAACCTTATTGGCCATAATACCTCCTGGTCGGTGGAAACTTGCCTGTCACCATTTTACCACTTTACTGGCAACTTGTCATCTGATACTATAATATTACAAATACCAGTTTGTAATATTACGTAAAGGAGGCTGCAGGTATGGGCATAATCGGCAGGCCATTGAAAAACATGCCCTGGGAGGACAAACCGGGCGACTGCAGGGGCTTGGTGTGGAGATACAGCGGCAATCCCATAATAGACCGCAACCCGGCCAGACACTGCGGAAGGGTTTACAACAGCGCAGTGATACCTTATGACAACGGGTTCGTCGGGGTCTTCAGGGCCGACCATACGGACGGCAAGGCAAGGCTCCATTTCGGCCGTAGTAACGATGCGATACACTGGGAAATCCACGATGAACCGATCAGGTGGAAAGATGAAAAAGGAAAGCCGTACGATCCCAATTATGCGTATGACCCCAGGCTCGTGGAGATCGACGGCATTTACTATATAACCTGGTGCACGGATTTTGCAGGGGCTGCGCTCGGTCTCGGCATGACCAGGGATTTCAGGGAATTCATCAGGCTCGAGAATCCCTTCCCGCCCTTCAACAGGAACGGGGTCCTGTTCCCCAGGAAGATAAACGGGAAGTACATGCTGCTCAGTAGGCCCAGCGACAGCGGCCACACGCCCTTTGGTGACATATTCATCAGCGAAAGCGCTGACCTCAGGTACTGGGGCAGGCACAGGCGCGTGATGGCCCGCGGCGGAAGCGGATGGTGGCAGAGCACCAAGATCGGTGCAGGTCCCGTGCCCATCGAGACGGATGAAGGATGGCTGCTTTTCTATCACGGGGTCACCACGACATGCAGCGGCTATGTCTACAGCATGGGCGCCGCCATACTCGACAGGGACAATCCCTCGATAGTGCGGTACAGGTGCGCCGACTACCTTCTGACCCCTGAAATGCCTTACGAAACCACGGGTTTCGTCCCGAACGTGGTATTCCCGTGTGCCACGCTGCATGACGCTGAAACGGGAAGGATAGCTATTTACTACGGAGCGGCTGATACGTATGTCGCACTGGCATTCGCACAGGCGGACGAAGTGATCGGGTACATAAAGAGCCGTTCTGAACTGGTAAACGGCGACGACATCGAATACAGGTGACCAGGGGTGCGGCAATGGTAAGTACTGTCAGTCAGCTCAGGGTCCTGGCCGGGGACGAACTGAGATCGAACATACTGGACTTTTGGTGCAGGCATGCCATAGACAATGAAAACGGCGGTTTTTACGGATACATTTCCGGGGATCTTGATGTGGATACCCTGCATGAGAAGCCATCCGTACTGAATGCCCGCATACTCTGGACATTTTCGGCGGCATACAGGCTGTACGGAGATGAAAAGTATCTTGGAATGGCAGCCCGGGCGTACGAATACATCCGCGACCGCTTCATAAGCCGCGAGCACATGGGTGTATACTGGATGCTCGATCACAGGGGCCTGCCTAAAGATACGAAAAACCAGGTATATGCCAACGCATTCGTCATATACGGCCTGTCGGAGTACTACCGCGCTGTCGGGGACAGTTCCGCGCTGGAACTGGCCGTCGGCCTGTTCAGGTCGCTGGAAAAGCATGCAAGGGATAAAGAACACGGAGGCTACCTGGAAGCGCTGGCCTGCGACTGGTCGCCGCTGGCTGACATGAGCCTGAGCAAAAAGGACATGAACGTGCCCAAATCGATGAATACGCATCTGCATGTCCTCGAGGCCTACACGAACCTGTACAGGGTCTGGAAGCAGGACGAAATCAGGGAAAGCCTGAAGGCGTTGCTTGAGACCGTGATGGACCGCATAGTCGACAGCAGTACCTGGAGTTTCAGGCTCTTCTTCGGTATGGACTGGACCCCATGCGCCGACATCATATCCTACGGCCATGACATAGAAGGAAGCTGGCTGATCCACGAGGCCGCCGAAGTGCTGGGTGACCCCGCTCTCATGGAAAGGGCGGTGAAAACAGCCGTAAACATGGCCGAAAGTGTCCTCGTGAACGGGAGCGACAGGAAGTTCGGCGGCATATTCAACGAAAGGCACGGCAGTGTTTTGGACGACAACAAGGACTGGTGGCCGCAGGCGGAAGCTGTCGTCGGCTTCATAAACGCTTGGCAGCTTACAGGCAAAGGTGCATTCCTGGATGAAGCGCTGAAAACGTGGAGGTTCATCGATAAATATATAGTGGACCGCAAAAACGGCGAATGGCGCAGGGCGGTTTCCCGCAGCGGCGCGCCTCTCGCGGACGATGAAAGGATAAGCCCGTGGAAATGCCCTTACCACAACAGCCGGATGTGCTTCGAGATCATCAGGCGGGCCGCGGGACATGACGGCTGAACGCCAGCACCCGGGGGGGATACTATGGCTGAACGCCGGCACACGTGGGGATACCGCCACCCGCAGGGATACGATGGCTGAACG
>DGEQ01000126.1:17935-19337 GCA_002386045.1 Hungateiclostridiaceae bacterium UBA3922
GGATACGATGGCTGAACGCCGACACCCGCCGGAAGATCCGGTCAGGCCCGGGGTAAGGCGTTGGTAACATCAGGGGCATCAATTCTTATCAGGAGGCAGGAACGGACATGAGCAGTTATTTCAGAAACAGGCTTGACCAACTCATAGCCGGGTACAACAGGACAATCACCCGCAAAAACGAGCCTCTCCCATCAGTCAACGGGATATATGAACGGTTCAGGTACCCGGTGCTTACAAGAGACCACATCCCGCTGTTCTGGAAATACGATCTCAACGAGGAGACGAATCCTTACCTGATGGAAAGGCTCGGCGTAAACAGCGTCTTCAATCCCGGCGCGATAGAGCTTGACGGGAAAATATACCTTGTGGCCCGTGTTGAAGGCTACGACAGGAAATCTTTCTTCGCGGTCGCGGAAAGCGAGAACGGCACGGATAATTTCAGGTTCTGGGATTACCCGGTCATCATGCCTGAAACCGACGATCCGGATATCAACGTGTATGACATGCGCCTGACTAAGCATGAGGACGGTTGGATATATGGCCTGTTCTGTACGGAGCGGAAGGACCCGGACGCACTTCCGGGCGACACTTCCAGCGCGGTGGCGGCATGCGGCATAGCCAGGACACGGGACCTTAAAACGTGGGAACGCCTCCCTGACCTCAGGACAAAATCGCCGCAGCAGAGGAACGTGGTGCTGCATCCCGAGTTCGTGGACGGGAAATACGCATTCTACACGAGGCCCCAGGACGGTTTCATCGAGACCGGGACCGGTGGCGGCATCGGATGGGCCCTTGCCGATGATATCGAAAACGCGTCCATCGACGAAGAGATCATGGTAGACTGCAAGGAATACCATACCATAAAGGAAGTCAAGAACGGCCAGGGCCCGGCGCCGATAAAAACGGAAAAAGGCTGGCTGCATATCGCCCACGGTGTGAGGAACACCGCGGCCGGGCTGCGTTACGTGATCTACGCCTTCCTTTCCGACCTGGAGCATCCCGAGATCGTGACGCACAGGCCCGGCGGCTATCTCATCGCCCCGGAAGGCGAAGAACGGGTGGGAGATGTATCGAACGTGGTATTCTGCAACGGCGCCGTTGCCAGGTCAAACGGCGAACTGCTGATATACTACGCTTCCTCCGACACCAGGGTCCACGTGGCACGTACCACGGTCGACAAAATGCTCGACTACGTGATCAACACGCCGGAAGATCCGCTGAGGTCATATGCCTGCGTGCAGATAAGGAAGGAACTCATCGACAGGAACATGGAGCTGATAAAGTCAGGCAAAATAAAGCTGTCCTGAAACTTACCCGTAAATTGTCCCGGGAATCGCTCCGACAGTTGCCCTGGCGACAATGCCCGAAGCCCTTCTGACAATTGTCCCGGCAGACAGGGCCC
>DGEQ01000126.1:19516-23205 GCA_002386045.1 Hungateiclostridiaceae bacterium UBA3922
ATACCGGCAACTGCCCCGGCGACAGGGTCCGAGGCCGTATCGATAACTGTCCCGGTAACTGGACCCGAAGCCCTGCCAACAGTTGCCCTGGCAGACAGGGCCTGCATACGCAAAAAAGCTGCAACAGCCATAATTCCGGGCTTATGCAGCATTTGCTTCCGGTTTCATATGTTCCTTATCCTGCAATCTTAAGTTCCTCGATTTGTGATCCGGATGCTACTCCGTTCCGCGATCCGGATGCCGGCTCATTGCTCCGGCTGCGTACTCACTTCTTTACCGTAACGTATATGGCGAACACGTATCCCGTAACTCCCTTGGATGTTTTGACCCTGTACCACCCGTTGCCTTCATCCGAGAGTATCGTGACGGTCTCATTCTTGTAAAGAAGTCCTACTCTCCGCGATGATGTGGTGGGCTTTTCACGCAGGTTGAGCGCAGCAACATTGACGACGCCCGTGAGCTGTGCAGCAGGCTGCTGGTCTGTATTCCCGCCGCTGCTTCCGCTCCCGCTGCCCGGCGGCGAAGTGCCCGCGGCAGATCCTGATTTCAGCGCATTCAGTTCCGCCTGGAGCGACTTGATCTGCTTTTCCTGTTCGGCTATCTTATTGGTCAGTTCATCGTTCTTTTCCAGGAGCATTTGTATCTTGGATGACAATTGCTCGAAAGCGGCATCAACATAGCTTTTGCTTACTATCGGATCCTGGTCCGATCCCGGTATGGCCGTCTGGTTTATGGCAGATACGATATTCAGGCTCAGCGAAATGACCAGGACCAGCATTATCGTTGCCGCTGCGAATTTCGACCTGAATTTCATGACTTGCCCCCTCTTCTTTCGTTTAGCGCTTACACTATCAGCACAATATCATTATAACGCAATATTGGTGATTTTTTGTTACAGAATCCTTAAAAAAAGATGACAATCTGCAAAAAAAGCAATTTATGAACACCGGCCAGCAAGATTTGACGAGCAAATATATCCGAATGGATTATAATTAAAGGCAGCAGGCGTTATAACCAACTGATGACCTTCTCGATCTGCTTCTCCAGTGCGCTTCGGAGCACAGGAAATGTCAGGCTGCCCCTGGCAGCGAACCTAGCCGGGATAATCGTGAACACTTCGCTCAATTACGTGCTGATATTCGGCAAGCTGGGACTGCCTGCCCTGGGTGTTGCAGGATCGGCATACGCCACGGTCATTGCCCGTTTCACGGAGTCAGCCATCATATTGGGGGCCGTGTACGCATCCCGCAGCGTCGTTTCGATACGGCTGAAAGACCTGTTTGGCATCAGCGCCGACCTGTTCAGGAAATTCTTCGGCACATCCGGAGAGCTCATCGCAAAAGACGGGATATGGGCTTTAGGCACTTCCATCTATATGGCGATATATGCACTGATGAGCACCGAGGCCGCTGCATCCGTCAACATCACCTCAACGATACGCAGCATGACTTTCGTGTTCTTTAACGGCATTTCCACCGCATGCCTGATCATGGTAGGCAACAAGATCGGTGAGAATGATGACGAGACGGCATATAAGTATGCCGTCAGGTTCCTCAGGATAACACTGGCGATCTCGGCCGCTGTCTCGTGCTTCCTGGTCCTTTCAAGGCCGCTGGTGCTGTCGCCTTACAAGGTTTCGGACACTGTAGTCGATAACGCCATGGGCCTCCTGGTCGTGGCAGCCGTGATCATACCGTTCCAGTCCTACGCGAGCGTGGCCATAGTCGGAGCCATGAGAGGCGGAGGCGACATAAGGTTCACCATTTTCCTCGACCTGACCGCCGTCTGGTTCATAGGCATGCCCCTGGCGTGGCTTGGCGGCATGGTGTTCAGGCTCGACATCGTATGGGTCTTCCTGCTGGTAAGCCTCCAGGAAGTGTACAAGGCCGTGATGTGCTTTTTCAGGATACGTTCGAGGAAATGGATCAACAACGTGGTCCGAGGGATATGATGGATGTGGGACTTCGTATCCCGCGTCGTGCCTGATGCCATACCGGTATCCGGTGTGCTGCCCGATGCCATACCTGGTGTCAGGCATGCACGGTACGCCCCGTCCTCTATGCTGCATTTATAAGTGGTCCCGCGACTGTTCATACAGTTGTACCGAGCCGGATCTTTCAGTCGTTTTGTGCCGGTCCTTCAGCCGTCCCCTACCAGTTCTTTCAGCAGCATCCATTTTTCCAGCTTTTTTTCAAAAGCCAGCACATACGCCGGACTCGTGGACGGAAAGTCGAAAAAATGCGTGATGTGGCTTCCGATCCCTTTTCTCCTGACGAAACGGTCATACAGCCTTCGTGCCGGCCTTCCGTTGAAACACACATACCTGATCCCGCTGAAGCGCCTGAAAAAGCTCTCGAAATCGTTAGATTCGGGATTCCTTATATCGCTGTCGCTGCTGCCTTCCCTTTCGCACGCCTTCAGCACGTCCCAGAGGGCGATATGGTGTTCGAGCAGGAATGCCTTTCGAAGTTCATAATCCTCCTCCGGTTCCCGGCCGAAAACGGCGTATATGACCGGCCAGAACGCATTCCGTTCAAATCCGTAATACTGCTGCTTCTTCAGCGACATGACGCCCGGCATGGTCCCGAGTATGAGCACTTTACAGTTTTCGTCAGCGATTGGGTCGAATGAGTATATCTTCATCTGTCCTGCAGCCTCACATCCCACTGTTGACCTCCTGTTCAAGCACGGCCTTCTCAAGCTCGCTCCAGACCTGTTCCCTTCCCTGCCCGGTTTCGGACGAATACGCCGTAAGGCTGATATCCGCCCGGATCCCAAGCGTCTTCCTGATTTCCGAAAGCCTTGCCTGTATCCGGCCCCTGGAGATCTTGTCGGCTTTTGTGGCTATGACCATATGGGCGATCCCGCGGTCCAGTATCCAACTGTACATCAGCCTGTCATCCCCGGTCGGGGTGTGCCTTATATCGACAAGCATGATGACCAGCCTGAGCTGTTTCCTGGTGTGCAGGTAAGTTTCGATCATTCCCGCCCAGGAGGCCTTTTCCTTACGGGATACCTTTGCATAGCCATACCCGGGGAGATCGACTAAATACATGGTATCATCCACGTTGTAGAAGTTTATCCCCCGTGTCTTGCCCGGCTCGGATGAAACCCTGGCCAGGCCCTTCCTGTTGAGCAGCGAATTGATGAGCGAAGACTTTCCCACATTCGACCTGCCGACCAGGGCTATCTCCGGAAGGTCGCCTGCAGGATACTGCTCAGGTTTTATTGCCGTAAGTTCATACCGGGACCTGCTCACAACAAGACTCCTGGTCCCGATGATGTCCCTGCTTCCAGGCCTGTTGGCACCCTTGCCTCCCGGCGTACCGATATCCGCGTTGGCCGTGCGGTCATGTACAGATTTGCCGGTATCAGCTTCCCCGTGCCTGTCCCTTTCAGTATTCACGCTCTTGCCGGTACCAGTTTCATCATACCTGTCCCTTTCAGTGTTCATGCCCTTGCCGGTACCAGTTTCCCTGTGCCTGTCCGTATCAGTGTTCATGCCCTTGCCGGTATCAGTTTCCCTGTGCCTGTCCATATCTGTATCGCCGGATCTGCCGATATGCATCGTGTCTCCCCTCATCTGCTTAATTTGCTGGCTGTCCGTCTTTTTAAGTGAAAGTCGTCGCCCGTTTTTCACCTGAATCTGCCCGTTCTTTCAGCCGAAGGCGACCCGTTCTTTCAGCCGA
>DGEQ01000126.1:23414-24008 GCA_002386045.1 Hungateiclostridiaceae bacterium UBA3922
CCGCCTGTCCTTTCAGCCAAAGGCCTGTTATCTGCGCTCCGGGTGCCTGCCTTCTGATTTGCGGACAGTTTATATTTATTATACTAAAAAAGCCGGTCCGTATAAATGAAAAGCCATTCCTTCCGCTATGGATCGCCGCCAGGGAACCTGTATACCTCGTCTGCCGTGAACATCCACTCGGGCGTGACCAGCGTATCGCCAAAATCCAGCGGATACCACGGATCGCCGTCGCCCTTTGCCGGATTCTTCAGTATATGTATGTCCTGCGCAGGCATGTAGCTCTGGGCGATCAGGAAGACCTTCCTGCCGGTCTCCGGGTCCACGGCCATGTCGACTACAATCACGCAATGCCCGGGACTGCCTCCCCTGAGGAACACGTCGCCCGGCTGCAATTCATCCGCATCTATCCTATCCATCTCCTGTGAGAGGGACAGCGTCCCTGCATATGTGAATACCACGTCAAGGTACTTCCTGAAGGATCCATAACTCGCATCCCTGCTCTCCTGCTCCACCCACCGGGCCTCATTCCCCGAAACCCTGATCCTGTATCCTTCCATCCACTTTTTGTACTCAGCGTTGAAACCGTTGGTGAAA
>DGEQ01000126.1:24208-24576 GCA_002386045.1 Hungateiclostridiaceae bacterium UBA3922
GTAAAAACTGAAAAATGTTTCGGCGGGCAATGGTGTTGGAAACAATAAGTGATGCATCATGCAGGTCATGCATAATATATATGACCGGTGATCGTGACATAATATTGTGTATGGTCAGCATGAAATATAACCGGAAAAGGAGAATGTGCAATGAAAGCATCTATCGACAGGGACGGCTGCATCGCATGTGAACTGTGCGTGACGACCTGCCCTGAAGTATTTCGCATGGGAGAAGACGGCCTCGCCGAGGTATACGTGGACGAAGTCCCCGAAGGCGCCGAGGAATGTGCAAAAGAAGCTGAGGAGGGCTGCCCTGTCTCGGTCATCAAAATCGAGGAGTAATGCCATAGTGTAAAGTTTTTGAGAAT
>DGEQ01000049.1:0-4432 GCA_002386045.1 Hungateiclostridiaceae bacterium UBA3922
AGATGTGTATAAGAGACAGCAAATTAGGACTTGACCTCGGTTTTTCATTTTTCCCAGGTTTCGTGTGAAGAATTTTCAGTTTTATGCGTGAAATTGCTGATGTATTTCACGGACGCGATACATAATGTGGATATAACAGGTTTATGTAAACTGTTTTGGGTTCGGAAACGCGTCCCGGAGTTTCTGCTGCCCTAAAAGTTTAAAATTTGCACACCCGACCCCCAAAAAATTGCATCGGCCCAATCGCTCGCATACGCAACCGCCGGCCCAGGATCCCAAAAGCACTACCGCAGACCCAATCGCCCGCATACGCAACCGCCGGCCCAGGCATTCTCAGGCATGATCCCACGGCCAAATCACACGAACCCGCGCATCAGGTCTTCAAAAGTTTCTCGCCTGCGTACCAGCCTGGGGGCGCCGTCAAGGCCAATGAGCACTTCTGCGGGCCTCAGGCGGTTGTTGTAATTCGATGACATGGAGTAGCCGTATGCACCGGCATCCATGACGCCGATGATATCACCCTCGACGACTTCCGGCAACTCCCTGTCTTTTGCCAATATGTCACCGCTTTCGCAGATGTTTCCTACCACAGTCGCGACCTGTGTCCTGTCGGTCTTCAATATCATGTCGTTCCGGTATATCTCGATGTCGTGGTGCGAATCGTACATTGCAGGTCGTATCAGCACGTTGAAGCCGATGTCCGTTCCGATGAATATCTTGCTGCCGTTTTGTTTCACAGCGTGCACGGTGCCCAGCAGCACACCACATTCTGCGACTACGTACCGGCCGGGCTCTATTTTCAGCCTGACATTTTTCCCGTAGTTCGAGGTCCATTCTTCCATCAGTTGGGCGATACCGCGGCCTGTTTCAGCGAGGTCCAGCCTTTGCTGTCCTTCCTGCTTACGGTACGGGATGCCGAAACCACCGCCCATGTCTATAAATTCGAGATCCTCGAAATTCGAAGCTATGTCAAGCAGTGCCTTTGCTGCCTGAAGATAGCTGGACGGCTCCATGAACAGCGAGCCTATGTGCTGGTTGATCCCTGCGAGCCTGAGGCGGTATTGCTCCAGGATGGTCCTGATTTCACCGATCATCTCCGGATTGATACCGAACTTGGTGTTTTCACCTCCTGTAACCACCTTGTCGTGATGGCCTGCCCCAACGCCGGGATTGATACGGATAGCAACCTTTCCTCCCGGATCGAGCCTGCCGTACTGTCTCAGCTGGGACAGTGAATCGCAGCTCACAACGACGCCTTTGTCGATGGCATACTGCATTTCTTCGGTCGAAACGTTGTTGGCAACGAACAAAATCTCATCCGGCCTGAATCCGGCAGCAAGCAGAACGTGTATCTCGCCGGGCGACATGGCATCCGCGTGGAGCCCTTCTTCCCGGATTATTTTCAACAGTTCCAGGTTCGAATTTGCTTTAATGGAGTAATTGGATTTGAAGTTGGAATACGGGACCAGTCCGGCCATCTCGCGGCACCTTTGCCGCAGGATCGACTCATTGTAGACATACAGCGGACTGCCGAATTCCCGGAGCAATTCGGATGGCCTGCTGCTGCCGTAGAAGTTTGTCTGTTCGGTAAAGTATGCCTTCATGCAGTTTCCCCCATCTGGTTTAGTATATATTATGTTGACACTTGTTGTTGTAATTTTGTCCTGCCGAATCATATCCCCTTTATCCAATGGTTTTGAATGAATGGCGCTTAACACCTTTATCTGAAACATCCTGCAAATCACTGCAGCCAAAAATGGCCGTAAACAGCTTCATCCGAATGGCCTGCCGTCCCTGAGGAAGTTTATGATGCATATGATCAGCATTGTCAGCAGCAGTATCGTGCCGAACGTATAGAACAACATGCCTGCTACAGATTTTTTCCTTTTCCCCGACATTTGACTGACACCTGGCCTTTTCATTACCCTGCTTCTGATCGATCGTTGCCGCAAAACTGCCCTATCCGGCTCCTATGGCTATTGCCCCCGCTACTTCCTGTGTTCTTTATGGCTGCTGCTCCTGCTGAGTAGTATGACCCCAGCTGCTTCATGTGCTCTTGCGGCTGATGCCTTTGCAGCTTCATGCACTCACTGCTGTTCCATGCGTCCTTATGGCTGATGCCCCTGTTCTTTTTCCTTCAGCTTCTGCAGCGCCCAGTTGCGCGTCATAACGGACCGCGGGTGCAGCAGTTGCCCTTTCCTCAGCACATGCCTTATGGTGCTGTTTATCCCGACGACTATGGCCTTTTCAAGGCTCTCTTCCGCAGCCCGCCTTATTTCCCCTACTCCTTCGAACTCCCTGCCGGGTTCGATGTAGTCCGCGATGAAAACGATGCTGCTTATTACGTCCATCCCCGGCCTGCCCAGCGTGTGGTCAGCCACGGCTGCCAGGATCTGCGGGTCATCCACGCCGAACAGTTCCTTCGCCATGTGCGCACCAATATCGCCATGCAGCAGTTTCGGCTGTGATCTCATGATTTCATCGACAATGATACCATACTTCTCACACATCGGTAAAACGGCATCTTTATCCACGTCCTTGGCGCAGTCGTGGATGAGGCCGGCTATCGCAGCCTTGTCCACATCGGCGCCATATTTTTCAGCAAGGCGGATGCATGTCTCCATCGTGTTTATCGAGTGCCTGAACCTGGCTGGCGTGAGCATCTGTTGGAGTTCTTTTATCATTTCATCGAGCTTGAGCATATTCCGCACGACCTTCTGTTAACTACATTTATAAATAACGCTCCCAGTACTGTATCAATCAGGACCTAACGATTTGCCAGGGTCCATACCTCAGTCAGGGCTTGTACTGTCTGTCAAAGTCCTTACATCAGTCAAAGCCTGCGCTTCCTGCCGAGGTCTGTACATCTTCAGGACCTGTGCATCTGTCAATGTTTATACAGCCTGTCAGCGCCTGTACAGTCCATTCTTAATTATATACTCTTCGACGGACGCGGGGACGAGGTGTTTTATCGACAGTCCCTTCCTGCACCGTTCGCGTATATCCGTTGAGGAGATATCCACCAGGTGCGACCGGACCGGGTGGATCCTGGCGCCTTTCTCCTCCGAAAGCCGCCGTATCGTTTCGCTGAACTCGCTCTCATCAAAGCCGGGGCGCATCACCGCAATGAATTCACAGAGGCTGAATACCTTTTCGTACTCCCGCCATGTGACCAGTTCCGGGACCACGTCTGCGCCTATGATGAAGAAGATGGCGGTCACGCCGCCGTACATCTCCCTGAGTTCCAGCAGCGTGTTTATCGTGTATGTCGGGCCGGTCCTGTCTATCTCTATCCGCGAAGCCTCAAAGTGCGGGTTTGAACTGACAGCGCGCTTCACCATCTCGAAACGGTGTTCCGCTTCCGCCACTTCACTGCCCGGCTTGTGCGGAGGCTGTCCTGAAGGGATGAACAGGACCCTGTCAAGGGCAGCCTTTTCGCGGACGTCTTCTGCGATGATAAGGTGGCCGTTATGGATCGGGTTGAACGTCCCGCCCATGATCCCGATCCTCCTGGGTTTATATTCGGTTTTGCCGGTTTCGTTCACGTTTTCCATGGCAATATCCGTCTGATCATCCTGTGCCGGGAATGACCGGTCTTCGCCGCCGTCCTTCACCCTTTCTTGATACCTATATCTTTGCGGTAGTGCATTCCTTCGAAATTTATCTTTCCGACTGCAGCATAAGCCTTTGCGCGCGCATCGTCGATAGTGTCTGCCACAGCCGTGACTCCCAGCACCCTGCCGCCCGCTGTATAATATTTACCCGCTTCCAGCTTCGTTCCTGCATGGAATACTGTCACCGACGGATCTTTTTCAGCTTCTTCGATGCCCGTGATCTCAAGCCCGGTCCTGTACTTGCCAGGGTAGCCGCCTGAGGCCAGTATCACACAGACGGCGGACCTGTTGTCCCACTCGATGTTTACATCCGCCAGCCTTTCATCGATGATGGCCTCGAATATGTCGATTATGTCCGTCTTCAGATGAGGCAGGACCACCTGGGTCTCCGGGTCGCCGAACCTTGCGTTGTATTCAAGGACCTTCGGGCCGTCCGCCGTGAGGATCAGGCCAAAATACAGGACGCCTTTGAACCTGCGGCCCTCTTTCCTCATCGCATCTATTGTTGGCATGAATATGTTTTTCATGCACCACTCATCCACTTCATCAGTGTAGATCCTGCTGGGTGAGAACGTGCCCATGCCGCCGGTGTTCGGTCCCATGTCATCGTCCAATGCGCGCTTGTGGTCCTGTGAACTGATCATCGGTACCAGCGTCTCCCCGTCAGTGAAGGTGAGGATCGAAACCTCGGTGCCGGTGAGGAATTCCTCGATAACGACCCTGTTTCCGGCATTTCCGAATATCTTGTCGGACATTATGCTGTGGACGGCATCCTGCGCCTCTTCAAAATCGTTGGCTATGATGACTCCTTTGCCAAG
>DGEQ01000049.1:4613-5050 GCA_002386045.1 Hungateiclostridiaceae bacterium UBA3922
TTTTCGAAAACCTCGTAAGCAGCGGTGGGGATGCCGTATTTTTTCATGAGGTTCTTTGAAAACACCTTGCTGCTTTCGATCTCAGCGGCAGCCTTGTTCGGTCCGAAAGCACGGATGCCGGCGCTTTCAAGTGCGTCGACCATGCCAGCTGCAAGCGGATCGTCCGGCGCAACGACAACCAGGTCTATCCCCTCGCTTTTGGCAAATTCGACGATGCCCTCGATATCCATCGCTTTAATGGGCACACACTGTGCCAGCGAAGCGATGCCGCCATTACCCGGCGCACAGTATAGTCTGCTCACTTTCGGGCTCTGCGAGATCTTCCATGCGATGGCGTGTTCACGTCCGCCTCCGCCAACGATCAGTACCTTCATAGTAATGCTCCTGTCTCTTATACACATCTCCGAGCCCACGCGACCAAGGGGAATCTCGTGAGC
>DGEQ01000064.1 GCA_002386045.1 Hungateiclostridiaceae bacterium UBA3922
GGCCTGATCATCGAAACCGACGACAGGTATATGTTCACAAATACCACAAGGGCATTCCGGGTAAAAGGCTACGATAAGAACCTCAACCCGATCGAAGTGGACCAGTCCCTGGTCGAATGGAGCGTTTCCGGGGTTAAGGGAACGTTCGAGGGCAATGTTTTCAGGCCAAGCACGTATGGCGAAGGAACAATAAAAGCCAGTATCGGCGATATAAGCACAACAAAAAGGATAAGCGTGCTGTCAAGGCCCGTGACACTGACCCTGGACACGAAAACACTCAAGCTTCCGGTCGGCAAATCGAAGACCTTCAGGATCATCGGGACGAACCCCAGGGGATACAAAGCCACGATAAATCCGGAAGACCTGGAGTGGAAAGTAAGCGGTGATTTCGGATCTGTCGTCGACGGAGCATTTACTGCAGAGAAAAGGGGCGCCGGGTATATCGAGGCCTCCTTCGGCGACGCCAGGGCTTACTGCGCTGTTTCTGTGGCAGCGGAGACCACGAAGGTAATAGAAAGATTCGAGGAACTGAAAGGCTCGTTCCAGTCGTATCCGGCAACCATCGAAGGTGAATATACGATCTCCGATGAGCAGAAAGTGTCCGGCAAGTCAGCCGGCAAGCTGGTGTACGACTTTACGACAAATACCGATGTGACGCGTGCGGCATACTGGCTCCTGCCTGAAGGGGGATTTGTCCTCGATGCCTATACGCATAAGATCGGGCTCCATGTCTACAACGACCACGAAAATTCCGGGTGGCTCCGCGCTGAACTGGTGGACGCCGACGGAAAGAGACAGGTCGTGGACTTCGCAAGGGTCATGGACTGGGTCGGCTGGAAGTACGTTGAGGCATCCCTCGACGGCATCAAGAAACCTGCGAGGATACACAGGATCTACTTAGTGCAGGTCAATCCGGACATGGACGCCGGCAGCCTGTACTTTGACGACCTGACCCTGGTATCGGACAGCTACCCGTCGCTGGAAGGCATAGAGGTGCCCGAAGATACGCCGTTCATCGACGAGGCCAACAAGGCTGTGAGCTTTAAGGGCGCCACCGGCGATTCCTTCAGGTTCGGCGTCATGGGGCAGTCCAGGGAACCTCAGAACGACGTCGAGAAAAGGCTGGTGAAAGTGTTTGCCGACAAGGTGACCAAGTACCTGGAAGTCGGCGCGGTCGTCGGAAGCGGTTCCCATGAATCGATCACCGGAGGCGTCAAAAACAAGCCCGTGATCGCGACCCATTCCGTTGACCTGAAGAGTACCAGGGCAACAGATTATGCGTACTCGGTGACCGATTTCAAGAACAGCAGGTTCATCAAGCTCGACACCAGGAAAAACAGCCTGAGGCTCAGCGACCCCGACCAGTGGGAAAAGTTCCTGAAAGACCTGCAGTCTTTCAAGGGCAAAAACGTGTTCATCTTTATGGAGAACTCACCGGAAACCTTCACAGACAAGCTCGAAATGGAGTTGTTCAAGAAAACGCTGAAGGACTACCGGTTCGATACTCTGAAGAACGTTTGCGTATTCTATAAAGGCAGCGAAAACAAGTGCACGCTGGAAGACGGAGTGAGGTATTTCGAAACGGCCGGCTACGAGGTGTCCGGTGTCACGTCCAAAGACACGTCCAATGCGCAGTATGTGCTGGTGACGGTCAAGGGTTCCGAAGTGACGTACGTGTACAAGCCGATCGAATCCTCCTGACGCTGCCGGGCGAATTACCGGCGCAGAAGGCATTTAGCTTAAATAATGCGATAATACGGGCAAAAAAAGGGGTAATACTTAAAGGCATCAGTTCATTGGGGGCACATGCCCCCTTTGTCCTGATTTCCCGGAAATACGGTAAATAACATGACGACAGGGCAGGGAATCTGATCCGTATCAGTTCCCTGCTTCTGCGTATATGTGCCCGTATTTTTCGAACATCTCTTCAAGCCTTGCTGCATCGGCAGGCTTAAGGATACTGCCGGCATACGCTTTTATCTGGTCCATCTCCTCAGCGGTGATGCCGTCCCGTGCCATATCCACGATCCTATCCAGTTCACTGGCTCCGATTTTTGCCAATACACGGTACAGGAATATTTTGTCCCCTATGCTCATGTTATTGATCACTTCAAGGGCTTTAGCGCCGGTCAAAGGACTGTCCCCTGGTAAAAGAACGTCCCATGTTCCCGAAGGACCATCCCTCTCCGGGGGCTGCCCTCCCACAGGACTGTCCCTCCCGGCGGTCCGCTCTCCAGCAGGACTGTCCCCGTTCCCGGGCCGGCCGTCGTCCCGGGTCCCGGACTTGTCACAGGCCTTGTCCCCGGACCAGCCGTCCCATCCCTCCGAAAGGCCGTCCCCCGGCCAGGCGGTGCCGTTTCCTGCCTGTAGCAGCGTTTCTGAAGAACTGTCCCCCATTTTTGCAGGACCGTCCCAGGCAAAACGGGCGATGAAACCCGCCAGGTCGGAAAAGCGGATGCCGAAGCCGAAATGCAGTACCGCGGCATTTACGGCAAGCATCAGCATGGCAAGAGCTGTGAATAATTTAATAAGACACCTGTTTTTCCTCATAAAATAATACCTGTAACTCTTTTACAGGTATTATTTGCTGTAATTATGCCATTCTATTCATCGGCAGCGAAGGATCCCGCTGCCGCGTTCTTTCAGTATCAGGTCATCCTGCCCGCCCTGTTCAAAGATAATTCAGCCTGTTTTTCAGGTAAGCCGCGAATTCGTCCCTGAGTTCATCCCTTTTCAGCGCGAATTCGACGGTGGCTTCCAGGAATCCCAGCTTGTTTCCCACATCGTACCGCTTGCCGATGAAGTCATACGCGTAGACCGGGCTCTCCGCCAGCATCGCCCGGAGCGCGTCCGTAAGCTGTATCTCCCCTCCCTTGCCCGGCACAGCGTTTTCCAGGTACGTGAAGACCTCGGGCGTGACTATGTATCTCCCAAGTATGGCCACATTGGAGGGAGCGCTTCCAACGTCGGGCTTCTCCTCCATATCCTCCACACTGTACACCCGGTCCCTTATCAGTGTGCCTTTAATAACACCGTATTTCGATACTTCAGAGCAAGGGACCTGCTGTACCCCGAGAATGGTGGCGTTGTACTCCTCGTATACATCGATCATCTGCTTCAGGCAGGGTACCGCCGAATCCACGATATCATCGCCCAGCAGGATCGCAAACGGCTCGTTGCCAATGAATGACCTGGCGCAGTATATGGCGTGTCCCAGGCCTTTCGGTTCTTTCTGCCTGACATAGTTCACATTGGCCAGGTTCGAGATGCCTTGGACAAGTGCAAGTAGTTCTTTCTCGCCCTTGCGTTTCAGGATGTCCTCGAGTTCATACGATTTGTCGAAATGGTCCTCGATAGCCCTCTTGCCTCGCCCGGAAACTATCAGTATGTCCTCGATCCCTGACGCGACAGCTTCTTCTATTATGTACTGGATGGTGGGCTTGTCAACTATGGGAAGCATCTCTTTCGGCTGGGCCTTTGTGGCAGGCAGGAACCTGGTTCCCATTCCGGCTGCCGGTATCACGGCTTTGCGTATCTTCAACTCCATCTCTCCTTTCCTGCGTGAAATCGTCCGAATGCACTGCCGTTCAAAACAGCCGAACGATTTTGTATATCACATGTAATAATTATACACTATTCTTGGAATATCTGGCGACATATTCGTACTATATATACCTGGCACTTGGTATGGAGCCCTGTTTTTATGATATTATAATAGAGGATACCATCCGGAAGTCAATTATTCAAACGCTGACATTCCGACGGCAGGTCGTGATCCGCTGTTTCCGGCGGCAGAAAGAGCTCCGCTGCCTGCAGGGGCGGAGAAAACCGCTGTTCTCCGGCCAGGCAGGATCAGCGCCGCGCCGGGTATATCGCCTTAAGATCAGGCATCCCTGGATGTATCCTCAAAATCACGGGAGGTGTTTATGAAACACTTTGAAATCAAAGCCTACTCGGTGTTCAACGAGATCGATCTGAACAAAATAGCAGTAAGCTGCGGGATACCTAAAAAATACACATGGGAGGAACCGCTCATCCTTGACCACCAGCTTCTGTGGAACATCCTCGCCATAAAATGTGAGACCGACAGCAAAGTGCTCATTTTCTCCTTCGGCAGCATTGTGCTGGTCAATGTTCCCGAGGACATAATGCCCGGGCTGCTGGATTTTATCAAAAAATGTGATCCTGATACCGAGCCCGGCAGGTGGGACAAATATACCGACGAGTACGAACTGCGGACAGAGCCCGATAGTTCGCTCGAAATAACGGACGAATACGCAGTGGTCCCGCAATATGAGCTGTTTTACATAGAGCTTGCCGCCACCGTCATCGCCAAGTCAGTCGCCATGGAAAGGACGGAAGACGAGCTCGGAAAAATCTTCGACAAGCTCGAATCCATAATAGACCGGCTCGAACACGGAAGACTGCGCGTCGGCGACAGGGTACTGGCGAGGACCACGGCGCAGGTGACAAGGCACCAGTATAATACCATCAGTTACATCATGATACTTGACGAACCCGACATCGCCTGGAGCAACAGCGATGCGTCCCTTTTTTACGAGAAGATGTCGGAGATTTTCGAACTGAATGACAGGTATACCATCCTGACGAAAAAGGCCGACATCATGAACAACATAATCAACGGATTTTCGTCGATAAGCCATTCGATCAGGGGCCTTTTCGTCGAATGGGTGATCGTGCTGCTGATCGTCCTCGAGGTCATATTGATGGTCATCGACCTCATATTGTAAGAAACCGGAGCCGGAGGTATTTCGGATGCAGACGAAACATTTCATAAGCGTAAAGGCCTATCCGGCCATAGACCTGGTCAGGGCCGCGGGATTTTTCGGCCTTCCCCTGCCTGAGGCGAGGGAAAGGGCCCTCATCATGGAAGGGGAAAAGCTTTCGGAGATATACAAATATGACATCGGACAGAAGAAAGTCCATATTTTCAGCTTTGGCTGCATCGTTTTTGAAGATATGGAAATCGATGAAACGGACAAGTTTTTCGAGATACTGCAGCCGTTAGCAGGCGAGCCCGACTACAGGATGCTGTTGAGATACAGGGAAAGCCATGATTCGGTCGTTACGGAAGACGGAATGATCAGGCTGTGGCCTGAGAGCGACGGCCCGGTATTCCCTCCGGGCATCGAGCTTTCTCACACTATAGCCGCGGTGCTGGCCAAATCCACTGCCCTGTCGAAAGAGGAGGAAGATCTCAGCACGCTTCTGAACGAGGCAAGCAAATATATAAACAGGTCCCGCGAAGGCATCTTCAATGCCGGGACCCGCATGTACGCCAAAACAATGGCAAGCATAGTCAGGTTCGAAAAGGAAAGCGCCGCCGGTTTCGGCATATTCGACAGGCCAGCCTCTACAGGCAGGAAACTCCTTCTCCGGGACGCATACGATACGCTGGCGGAATATTACGAACTGGATGAAAGGTATGGACTTCTCGAGCAAAAAGCCGAACAGCTTAGGAACATCGTGCGGTCCGGTTCCGCGGAAAGGTTCAGGCGCCAGGAAAACAGGCTTCTTGCCTTTGAAACATTCCTCCTTGCGCTCTTTCCCCTTTCCCATATACTGGGGACGGTCCTTGACAAGTTCGGCATCAGGGAATTGCTGCATATGATTTTCACAAATTTGTTACAAAAACTTAATATTACATGCTAGAAAATCATGGTACAATATAATTGCCACAGCCAATAATACTATTTTTTCATTTTTGTTCCTCCTTTTAATATAGACGTTGGCTGAGTTGAGTTCATCTTATCTGGAGAAGCACTTATATTGATTCGGAATCATTCATAAATTCATAAAGTGCTTTCTTTTTTTTTGCCTTTTTTCGTCCGCTGCTGGCACAAAGTGCCTGCGCTGCGCCGGATGAAATGTGTTGATAAGGCAAAACATATTGAGTATAATAAGTGAGTGACACTCAAAACAGGTATCGGCCGAACTTCAGACATGGACTGATCGAACTTTGGCTGTGCTAGACGGGGAGGTAGCGGTGCCCTGTACCTGCAATCCGCTGCAGCAGGGTTTAATCCCTGGTCGAGGCTTGTTTTTGTGAGGTCTGCCCCGTACAAGTGACGATGACAGCCGGGTCTTGCGCAACGTAAGCCCGTGAACCCCGTCAGGTCCGGAAGGAAGCAGCGGTAAGCGGACACTTGCGTGTGCCGCAGGGGTGCCTGGCCGGAGTCAACTATACGGGTCACGCTCGGAAAAGCAAGTCGACACCAGGTGCACAGCCTTAAATTATAAAGGTGCGTTCGCGCACCTTTTTCATTTATGCTATGCATGTTCACGTTTCCCCTGCTGTGGATTTTTCATGGGGTACCATGCCTGTTCCATGTATTTCCCGCTTGCTCCGCGTGCTTCACGCCTGTTCGGTGCATTTCTCACGCTTTCCATGTGTCTCATCCTTGTCCCATGCATCTCACGCTCATTCCATATAGTTATTCCAAATACTGGTTTTATTCGCCCGGAGGACTTTTTTTTGCCCCTCCGTTCTGATATACTAAGTTCATGAATAAGTTTCGCAGGAATCCATGAACAGGGTTAGCAGGAAAGGCTGTTGACGATGTCCTACATTGCATTGTACAGAGAATGGCGACCGACCAGGTTCAGCGACGTGGTCGAACAGGAACACGTGGTAAAGGCGCTCCGCTACAGCGTCAGCACGGGAAGGATCGCCCATGCCTACCTTTTCTGCGGCACCAGGGGGACCGGCAAAACGACTATGGCCCATATACTTTCCCGTGCGGTCAACTGCCTGGATCCCCGGGACGGAGAACCCTGCAACCAATGCGAAATATGCCGCGAGATACTGTCCGGCAGCTGCGTCGACGTGCTGGAAATCGACGCCGCCTCCAACAACAGCGTCGACAACGTGCGTTCCATCAGGGACGAGGTCATATACGCCCCGACAAAAGCCAGGAAAAAGGTCTATATAATAGACGAAGTGCACATGCTTTCCACCGGCGCTTTCAACGCACTGCTCAAAACGCTTGAGGAACCGCCGGAGCATGTCATTTTCATACTTGCCACCACAGAGCCGCACAAACTTCCGGCCACGATACTTTCCCGCTGCCAGCGCTTCGATTTCAGGCGTATTTCCCTGGACAGCATAGCAAAACATCTCGATGTGATAGCGTCTGCGAACGGCACGGAACTTTCCCCGAACGCAGCGAAGCTGATAGCGCGCATGTCCGACGGCGCCATGAGGGACGCCATCAGCCTGCTGGACCAGTGCATGTCCCTCGGGAAGAAGACAATAAGCTATGATGACGTGCTTTCCGTGGTCGGCGTGGTAAATGACGAGTTCATGGCAAAATTCGTCGACAGCCTGCTGGCAAGGAACGTTCAGGATATACTGCACAACGTGGGTACGCTTATCGCAGAAGGCCGCGATACCGCGCACTTTACTTCAGACCTGGTAGTATACTTCAGGAACCTGCTGATCTGCAAATCCACCGGCGGGAAATGCGAGGACCTGGTGGATGTTCCGGGCGAAGTCCTGGAAACGATGAAGCGGCAGGCAAAAATGCTTTCGCTGGAAGATATCATGTACCATGTAAGGGAACTGTCCGCTCTGGAGTACAACCTGAAGTACGCGGCAAATCCCAGGGTCCTGCTGGAAGTCACGCTTATCAAGCTGTGCAGGGGTATCGTCAGTGCAAATGCGGATATAGAAGAAAGGCTGGCAGCAATCGAGAGGAAACTTGAAAACGTTGATCCCCTTTACAGGCAGGCACCTGCGGACGCATCCGGTCCGTCGGTCAAATCAGCATCGCCTGGCATGCCGGAGCCGTCAAATGTACCGATGCCGCCGGACGCACACGCGATTGCCGGTACGGGCGCTCAAACTGCCGCTAAGGATGCTGTGACTGCCGGCGATACCGGTGAAAGTGACGCGGCTGACGGCAAGGACGGATACAAAAGCCCGGCGCCTATCGACGGTGATGCCGCAAAAATTCCGGCGACCGTAGCCGATGACGCCGCAAAAACCAGGAGAGTAACGGAAAGCACTGATGATCCCGGTAAAACCGGAAATGCAACGACCGATGCCGGCCCTGCCGTCCGAGTCCCGGGAGAAAAGCCTGCCGGCCGGAATAGCGCCGATGCAGGAAAACCCGCACAGAAGCGCACGCAGGGAAAGATCGCTGATTTCGCGAAATGGCAGGATATACTGGACTACCTGAAGAAATCCGGGAAGATGTCCATTTACGTGTACCTGTACAATGTACGGGCAGTACTGCTCGATGACGAGACCATTGGGCTCGTCGCAAAGGAAAAGAACGTCAGGTCCACGATCTCAATGATAGAACATATCCGTACAATTGAAGATGCAGTGGCTAAAGTCACAGGCCGCAGCATGAAGATCAGGTGTATCGACGAGGACATGCTGCAGCGGGCGGCCACGGATGGAAAACCGGAAGACAGCGACCTGCTGAAACGCGCACGCATGCTGGCAGACAAGGTCGGGCTGCCGCTTGAGATAATCGACGAGTAGACCGGTCCGCCGCCGTCTTCAGGCATTTGGTCCGCCAGGATCATTCAGACATATGCCCCATGGATCCCCAAAAAGACGCCCGTCCGGAAACTGACACCCTTGAATGTCATGGGGCTAATTTATATAATATACCTGTTATACCATATAAGAACACGGAGGTGCCGATAATGGCAAAGCGCGGATTCCCGGGCTTCGGCGGTGCAAATATGAACAACCTGATGAAACAGGCCCAGAAAATGCAGAGGGATATGGAAAAACTGCAGGCCGAACTCCAGGAAAAGGAAGTCGAAGCAACTGCCGGAGGCGGAGCAGTCAGGGTAGTTGCCACAGGCAAGAAGGAAATCAGGGAAATAACCATAGATCCCGATGTCGTTGATCCCGATGACGTGGAAATGCTCCAGGATCTCGTCCTTGCAGCCGTCAACGAGGCGCTCCGCAAGGCCGAGGACATGGTCAGCACCGAAATGGCAAAACTGACCGGAGGACTGGGACTGGGCGAGTTATTCTGATATGAACCACCTTTATTCACCACCAATAGCCAGGTTGATAGAAGAACTGGAAAAGCTCCCGGGAATAGGCCATAAAACGGCCCAGAGGCTCGCATTCCATATACTCAATCTGCCCGCCGAGAAATCGGAGGCGCTGGCAAACGCGATCCGGGAAGCAAAACTGAAAACGCGCTACTGTTCCGTATGCAGCAACATTACTGAAACAGATCCCTGCAGCATATGCAGCAGCGCAAAACGCGACCACGGCATCATATGCGTCGTGGAAGACCCCAAGGACGTGATCGCTATGGAACGGGTCAGGGAGTTCAACGGCGTCTATCATGTGCTGCACGGCGTCATATCCCCCATGGAAGGCATCGGTCCTGAAGATATAAGGATAAAGGAACTCCTGCAAAGGATATGTGACGGCAATATACGCGAAGTCATCATTGCTACGGACCCCGATGTCGAAGGCGAAGCCACGGCCATGTATATCTCCAGGCTGCTGAAGCCCATAGGCATCAGGATCACCAGGATCGCCCACGGCATACCTGTGGGAGGCGATCTCGAGTACGCTGACGAAGTCACTCTCGCGAAAGCACTTGAAGGCCGGCGGGAACTGTGAACCCAGCCGGCTTTTTAGTTTCCGAAGGGAACTTCCTCATTGCGCTTGCCTTACGACCTCGACTTGTGCGCTCGTTTTGCAAACTTGTCATTCGCACACGTCTTGCGCAATGTCTCATCGCCGGACTTTAGTTGCATTTTTGCCAGGGCCGATCCGCAAAATTGCAGGTAAAGTCCGAATTTCCCGATATTTTATTGAATATATTCAATAAATAGGTTACATAATATCGGTTAAATGCGTTTATGGTTAACGAAAACTTCACACCTCGAGACTTTAGCTGAATTTTTGCGCAAAAAAACGAAAGCGCCTCAATACTCGGCGAATAATTTATACAGCCCGGGAAACCAAAACCGGTGAATAATATTCATAAAAAAAGAAAAGTTCCTATAAAAAAATGAGACAATAATCAATTACCTGCGTATATTTGATTGAAACATTAAATAAATTAAAGTTGCTATTAAAAAATTTAATTTTTCTGCCCAATGTACCTTGACAAGAAAAAATTGTAAATATAGAATAGGAATTAGGATATCAAAATAATCAATATGGACCTTGATTATTTTTATCACTTAACACATTTTGCTCACAAGGAGTGCTGGCGATGAAGAAAGAGGCATTGGGCAGGTGCCCGGTATGCGGACAGGATACAGAGGTAACGGCGATCTATTGCGGCAGCTGCGATACGAAGATCGAGGGGCATTTTTCGCTGTGCAGGTTCTGCAGGCTGACAGCGGAGCAGAAGGCATTCATCGAAACGTTTATCAAGTGCAGGGGCAATATCAAGGAGGTGGAGAAAGAGCTCGGCATTTCATACCCTACGGTAAAAAGCAGGCTTGAAGATGCTGCAAATGCACTGGGATACGGCATGCAAAGTTACGAAAGCCCGGAAAACGCCAGAAGGATGGAAATACTCGATATGTTGGACAGCGGGCTGATAACGGTGGAAGAGGCAATCGAGCTGCTGAAATAGCACATTCCGGATCTGAAAAGGAACGTCCTGGAACTGAAACGGCACGTTCTAAATCTTAGTAAACGGGAGGTATCGATATGTCCATCAGTGAAGAAAAAATGATGATACTTAAAATGCTGCAGGAAGGCAGGATCAACAGCGAAGAGGCTGCAAAGCTGCTCGAGGCGCTGGAATCCAAAAAGGAAGCCGGCCACGGACCCGGCCCCAGGGGATTCCATGGGCCGAGACCGCCGCAGCGCAATTACTACGATGAAGTGGCAAAAGTGAGGGAAAAGATCGACGAGTGGAGGCGCCAGTTGTCCAAAAATTACAACCAGAGCGACTTCGACAAAATGGTCGAGGAACTCAGCACCAAAGCTGAGAAATTCGGCAAAAACGTTGCTACGGCCGCATTCGGCATCGCAGACAAGGTGGCGGATTTCATCGGCAGCGTGATCGACACCAGCGCATTCAATGTATTCGGTAACTGCGTGACAGAAGAAGAGCAGTATGAAGCAGCGGCAGCTGAAGGCATGAACCTGGAACTGCAGGCTACCAACGGCCAGATCACCGTGAAGAAGCACCAGGAAGACAAAATAGTCATAAAGGCAAAAATACGCACACCCCAGGAAAATGCCAAAAGCGCCCTGGCGTTCTCCAACGAGAACGGCACTGTTGCAGTAAAGCTGGCCAAGCCGGATACTTACAACCTGAGTGTTTCATATGACGTTTTGCTTCCTGCCGTGAAATTCAACCAGGTCGCCCTCGAATCCAAGAACGGCAAGATATACGTGGAAGACGTGACGTCCGAAGAATTCGTGAGCGTGACGAAGAACGCAGTCATCGACCTGACGGGCATCAACAGCAGCAGGATCGCAGCTGAGACCAGGAACGCCAAGGTCATCGCAAATTACATCATCGGCCGCGATGTCAACTTCGGCACCAAAAACGCCTCGATCGAGATCAAGAACCTCAGGGCAGTCAAGCTTACGGCGGTCACGAGCAACGGTAAGATACTGCTTGACAACGTACAGAACTACGACAACGAAAACACGGCTGAACTGGACCTCAGGACGTCGAATGCCAACATCAAGGCAAACATGAACGATTCGGAAAACAGGGGCTACAAGATAAACGCACGGACTTCCTTCGGCAACATAAACCTGCTGATACCGAACCTGCTCTACCGCAACGCGATGAGGGCAGACAGGTCCAGCAGGATGGCAGAGGCGGAGACCGACAACTATGAAGCCGCCGAACAGAAAGTGATCGTCCAGGCAGCGACTTCGAACGGTGACGTAGAGATCATCAAGTAACTGGAATACTGCAATCCGGCACATTCCATGCCTGGGAGCGGGCTGAGGCAGGGCTTGTCCCTGCCCGGCCCGTTTCCGGTTTTCCGGCCGGCTTTCGTCTCCCAGTCCACTTCCCGCTGTCCGGCCGGTTTTCGCAACGCTGCAGGTTTCCGTCACCCGGATCGTCCCCTGCTATCATGCGGTTTTCCAGTCACATAGCATGTATCACTTCGCATGGCCTCCCCCCTGCTCTGCATATTTCCCTCACCCTGCCCTATCCGCTCACTGCCTCTCCCGAAAGCTGAAAGTTGTTTAAAAACCCATTACTGCACACCGATCCAATCCGTTATAGATATTGCATCCGGTCTATGCTATAATTAAACACCGATAATTTTAGTCAAGAGGTGCGGTATGTTTGACAAGCTGGATGCTGCGGAAAACAGGTACGAAGAGCTGAGCATGAAGCTCAGCGATCCCCGGGTGATAGCAGACCAGGATGAATACAGGAAACTGATGAAGGAATTTTCCGGGCTTGAAGAGATCGTACTGAAATACCGTGAGTATAAAAAAGCAAAGAAAGACATGGCAGAAGCGAAGGAACTCCTGGAAGAAAGTGCTGACAGGGAACTCCGGGAGCTTGCCCAGGGCGAGCTAGACGAGGCAAAGGCAAGGCTCGGGACGATAGAAAACGAGCTAAAGCAGTTGCTCATGCCGAAAGATCCCAACGACAACCGGAACGTCATCGTCGAGATACGCGGCGGTGCCGGCGGGGAAGAAGCTGCCCTTTTTGCGGCCGACCTGTTCAGGATGTACACGAGATACTGCGAAAGACACCAGTGGAGATCCGAGATACTTGACATACATGAAACCGAGATCGGCGGCATAAAGGAAGTAATATTTTCAGTGGAAGCAAAAGGCGCCTACAGCAGGCTGAAATACGAGAGCGGGGTCCACCGTGTCCAGCGCGTGCCCGTTACCGAGGCCGGCGGGAGGATCCACACGTCGACAGTCACGGTGGCGGTCCTTCCCGAAGTGGATGAAGTCGACGTGCAGATAGACCCGAATGACCTGCAGATAGACACGTTCCGCGCGTCCGGCGCCGGCGGCCAGCACGTAAACAGGACCGATTCGGCCATAAGGATAACCCACATCCCTACGGGATTAGTCGTCACCTGCCAGGATGAACGCTCGCAGCATAAAAACAGGGATAAGGCAATGAAGATCCTCCGGTCGAAACTGTACGAGATGGCACAGCGGCAGCAGGAATCGGAGATTGCCCAGGCGCGAAGGTCACAGGTCGGGACCGGCGACAGGAGCGAGCGGATCCGCACCTACAACTTCCCGCAGGGCAGGGTTTCCGACCACAGGATCGGTCTTACGCTCTACAGGATCGACGAAATAATGGACGGAGATCTCGATGAACTAATCGAGGCGCTGATAACGGCGGACCAGGCCCAGAAGCTTGGCAGTGCCGCCATCGATGAAAACTGACGGATCATCGGCACACGCCCGCAGGACTGAGATCAGCCGGTCCGCAACAGGCAAGCTGTGACAGATAGCCCGCGTCGGATGATATTGCAGGAATACTAATAATACAAGCCTTCCGGCGAATAAACATGTAAAGGCCATATAAACAGTACAGGTACCGGGAGCGCACAGGCATCCGCCCGCGCAAACGCGTTACCCGTTTCATATCGCTGGAGGGCTGTATGGGACACTTGCTCAGGATCACATTCCTCGGACTGTTTTCAGGTATTGCCGGGACCGGCATCGGCGGTCTTTCGGCCTTTCTGATCTCAAGGACCAGCAACCGTGCCATGAGTACCATACTGGAGTTTTCAGCCGGACTGATGACTTCGGTGGTATGCTTCGAACTGCTGCCGGAGGCATTCAGGCTGGGAGGGACGCTTTTCACGTTTGCAGGCACGATCACCGGCATCCTCACGGTCCTCATCATCGAGAGCATCCTGAAAAAGTCCCGGGTCCTGGCCAAAGGCAAAGACACCGGACTGCTGCGGGCCGGCATCCTTATGGCGATAGCCATCGCCATGCACAACTTCCCGGAAGGGTTCGCAGTAGGTTCGGGTTTCGAAGCTTCCACCCGCCTCGGCCTGACGATCACGGCCGTGATAATCATCCACGACATCCCGGAAGGGATAGCCATGGCCGTGCCCATGAGAGCGGGCGGTTTTTCAAAGCTCCGTGCCTTTGCATATACGATACTTTCAGGCGTGCCGATGGGTCTCGGAGCGTTGCTTGGCGCGGCGCTCGGATCCGTTTCCGACGGCCTGACCGCCGCCTGCCTTGGTTTTGCCGGCGGTGCCATGCTTTATATAATTTACGGCGAACTGGTCCCCGAATCGAAGCGCCTTTATCTCGGAAGGCTGTCTTCACTGGCAAATGTTTGGGGCATATTATGTGGTATAATAATATCGATCCACAATTAACTTCAGCAAACAGCAAAGGAGAAAGCAGAAAAAGGAGTCGCATAGCTTGAGGACGCAGATAATAAAGGTAGACACGAATGCCACGGACTGGGACAAGCAACTGGACCAGGCTGCGGAAATACTGAGATCGGGAGGCCTGGTCGCCTTCCCCACCGAAACGGTATATGGGCTGGGCGCCAATGCCCTTGACGAAACGGCTGTCGAAGCCATCTACAGGGCAAAGGGGCGCCCTTCTGATAACCCGCTGATAGTACATATAGCAGATACTGCTGCGGTAAAGGACCTGGCGGACAATACTCCGCAAACGGCACAGGCGCTGATGGATACTTTCTGGCCAGGCCCGCTCACTCTTATCATGCCCAGGTCCTCCCTCGTGCCTGATATAGTCACGGCAGGTCTCGACACCGTCGCTGTCAGGATGCCCTCTCACCCTATAGCATCCGCTCTTATAAAAAAGGCAGGAGTTCCGGTGGCAGCGCCAAGCGCCAACAGTTCCGGAAAACCAAGCCCGACACTGGCAAAGCACGTCATCGAGGATCTCATGGGAAAGGTCGATGTGATCATAGACGGCGGCAATGCGGAAGTAGGCGTCGAGTCCACCGTGCTGGACATCACAGTCACTCCGCCGGTCATACTCAGACCCGGCGGAGTCACGCTGGAACAGCTGCAAAGCGTACTGGGAGACGTCGTCGGCAGCCCTGTCCCGGATACGGCTGAAATGCCCGGCACCCCGAAATCCCCGGGCATGAAGTACCGGCATTATTCACCAAAAGCGATGATGTTGCTGGTCGAGGGCGCTCCCGAACAGGTGGCGGCAGAGATAAGCAAAAGAGCGGAGTTGTACTGCAGGGAAGGTACTGCCGTCGGCATCCTCGTTACGGACGAAACCGCGGCGCTGTATGAACCCTCGCTCTATTCCTGCTGTAAAGTACTTTCCCTGGGCAGCAGGAAAGACCCCAATACGCTCGCCTCGAACCTGTTCCGCTGCCTCAGGGAATTCGACGAGAAAGGCGTTGAAGTGATCATGGCCGAAACCACCGATGTCAAAGGCATCGGGCAGGCAGTCATGAACAGGCTCATAAAGGCGGCGGGCGGAAACATAATAAAACTGTGACAGGGCAGAAAAACTGCAACTATATTTTTTTCAGGAGAGCGATCATGAAGAAGATCCTGTTCGTTTGCACTGGCAATACCTGCAGGAGTCCGATGGCAGCGGCGCTGTTCAACCGCCTGGCGGCAGCGTCCGGCATCGGCTATGAGGCAGCTTCTGCCGGACTGGCGGCCACAGAAGGCAGTCCTGCCTCTGCCAGCGCGATAAAGGCAATGGAAGGATATCCGGGTGCCGACCTGTCATGCCATACGTCGAGGAGGCTGACTTACGCCGATATAAAGGAAGCCAGCCTGGTACTGACAATGGAAAGGGCCCACAGGCAGTACATACTGTCGATGTACCCGGAAGCGCATCAAAAAGTTTTCACTTTGAAAGAATATGTCTATGGCGCCGACGGCGACATAACCGATCCGTACGGCGGGGATGAAGCAGTATACAGGCATTGCGCCGGAATACTATCAAAGGCTGTCGAAAAACTTGCAGAAAAGTTAAAATAATCGATAGCGCTTTGACTTTGGAATATCGATAATATAAAATTGAATAGGAGGTTGGTACTATGTTGGCTATAGCAAGCGATCACGCTGGCTTTGGCCTTAAATGCGAGATAATAAAGCATCTGGAAGAGATCGGTGTTCCGTTCGAGGATTTTGGTACATGCGACGGCACTACTTCCGTGGATTACCCCGATTACGGGCTCAAGGTAGCCGAAGCGGTGGCTTCAGGCACCCACGACCGCGGTATCATAATCTGCGGGACAGGTATCGGAATATCCATAGCAGCCAACAAGGTCCCGGGCATCCGGGCTGCTTTGTGTACCGATACATACATGGCCAGGATGAGCCGGGAGCACAACGATGCAAATATTCTCGCCCTTGGGGCAAGAGTTCTGGGCGTGGGCCTTGCGGTCGAAATAGTCGATACCTGGCTGAACGCCCCTTTTTTGGGCGGGAGACACAAGCAGAGAGTGGACAAGTTCTGCGCCATCGAGAAAAAATATTCCAAAACCCATACCTAACCGGAGGTGCTGCTAATGGAAAAGGTTTTCGTATTCGATCATCCGCTGATACAGCACAAGATCTCTATGCTGAGGGACAAGAACACGAACGTCAAGGAATTCAGGGAACTGGTCTGTGAAATATCCATGCTCATGGGATATGAAGTCACGAGGAACATGCCTCTTAAGGAGGTTGAAATAGAGACGCCTGTGGGTATAGCAAAAACAAAGGTCATATCCGGCAAGAAGCTGGGGCTTGTCCCGATACTCAGGGCTGGCCTGGGAATGGTGGACGGGATGCTGAGCCTGCTTCCGATGGCCAAGGTCGGCCATATAGGGCTTTACCGCGATCCCGAAACGCTGGAGCCGGTCGAATACTACTGCAAACTTCCCGTCGACGCCCACGAACGCGAAATCGTGGTGCTCGATCCGATGCTCGCCACAGGCGGTTCAGCTTCCGCAGCGATAAAATTCATAAAGGAAAAAGGCGTTTCAAGCATAAAACTGATGTGCCTGATAGCCGCAAAAGCAGGCATCGAAAGGATAAACAGGGATCATCCCGATGTCGAGATCTACTGCGCCGCAGTGGATGAGAAGCTCAACGACCACGGCTACATCATCCCCGGCCTGGGCGATGCCGGCGACAGGCTCTTCGGCACCAAGTAAGACCCTGGGTCGGTTATCCTGTCCCAGGCATGGGGACAGTTCTCAGAAATATGTCCCGTTTCTGAGGGGTCAGAAATGTTTTGGGGGGGCAATAAAATGAGACCGTCATGGGACGAATATTTCATGGAGATAGTCGAACTGGTGAAAAAGAGATCGACTTGTCTCAGGCGCCAGGTGGGGGCGCTGATAGTAAAGGACAAGCGTATACTCGCCACCGGATACAATGGAGCACCGGCCGGCTGTAAACACTGCTCCGAAGTAGGCTGCCTCCGCGATAAACTGGGGATACCGTCCGGCCAGCGCCATGAGCTGTGCAGGGCTATCCACGCGGAACAGAATGCACTGGTACAGGCTGCCTATTCAGGTACCAGCGTGAATGGCGGTACCCTTTATGTCACCCATCAGCCATGCGTGCTTTGCGCAAAGATGGCAATCAACGCAGGTATCAAAAAGATCGTTTTCAAAGGTGACTACCCCGACGAACTGGCAATGGAACTCCTCCAGGAAGCGGGTGTAAGAGTGGTCAGAGTATAGGCAGGTGTTTCCTTGTGTCAAACATCGCAGAATACGTGATTACATTTGCGCTTGCGTTCATAATATCATTTTCAGCAACACCGATAGCAAGAAGGATCGCTTTCAGGGTCGGCGGGGTCGACATCCCGAAAGACGACCGTAGAATGCATAGTAAGCCTATAGCCCTGATGGGCGGGCTTGCCATTATCTGTGGCTTCATCATTTCGCTTGCCTTCGACCTGGCAACAGCGTCGAACATCGTAACCCCGGGCAGGGAAATACTGGGACTGGCATCGGGCATCGCCATCATAGTGGTGATGGGCATCCTCGACGACATAAAGACTCTGAAAGCATGGGCAAAACTCCTGTTCCAGGTGGCGGCCGCCATATGCACGGTAGCCATTTCGGGGACAAGGATATCGTACGTGACCAATCCCTTTGGCCCGGACAGGTATATAGAACTCAGCGAGTATGTATCGATACCGCTGACCATCATATGGATAGTCGGCATCACCAATGCCATCAACCTGATCGACGGCCTTGACGGTCTTGCAGCAGGCATTTCATCGATATCATCGCTTTCCCTTTTCTTCGTCACGCTGCTGAGGACAGACCTGGAACCGTCAAAGGCAGTATATATCGCGCTGGTCACTGCAGCACTGGCAGGTTCGACGCTGGGATTCCTCCCGTTCAATTTCAACCCGGCGAAAATATTCCTGGGCGAAACGGGAGCGGCATTTCTCGGGTTCACGCTGGGCGTCGTCTCGATCCAGGGCGTGATGAAATCATACGCCGCGATATCGATAGTGATACCATTGCTGGTGCTGGGCCTGCCGCTGTTCGACACGGTGTTTGCGATAGTAAGGAGGATCTTTGCCCGGAGGCCTATAATGCAGGCTGACAGGGGACATCTTCACCACAGGCTGATGGATATGGGCCTGAGCCAGAGGCAGTCCGTCCTGGTGCTGTATTCCGCCAGTGCGACACTGGGCCTTTGCGCTATCGTACTCGCCGACAGGGGCGCTTTGAGCGCGGTCGTCATGCTCCTTGCTGCAGCAGTATTCGTCATAGGCGGTGCGAGGTATATAAATGACCGCGGACTGGCGGACAGCGGGAAAATCGCCGAAAACACCGGTTCTAATCCGTCAGCCCCTGAAAATGAGATCAATAAACATTCAGATGGAGTAATGAAATGAAAAAGCTGAAAGTAATGCCCGTATTCGGCACAAGGCCGGACGCGGTGAAAATGGCGCCGCTGGTCAGGGAGCTCGAGAAACATCCCGGGATCGTAACGGTCGTGTGCGTGACCGCCCAGCACAGGCAGATGCTGGACCAGGTCCTCGATATATTCCGCATAGAGCCCGATATCGACCTCGACGTCATGCTTGACCGGCAGACGCTGGAGCAGGTGGCCGCACGGACCCTGGAAAGGCTCTCGATAGTCCTGGACAAAGAGAAACCGGATATGGTGCTCGTACACGGGGACACTTCCACGTGTTTCATATCAGCACTGGCCGCATTTTACAAAAAAATACCCGTCGGCCACGTCGAAGCCGGCCTGAGGACCTTCGACAAGTACTCCCCCTTCCCGGAGGAGATGAACAGGAAACTCACGGCAGCTTTGGCAGACCTCCATTTCGCTCCAACGACTTCAAACAGGGCCAACCTTCTGAATGAAGGCATAAACCCTGACAAAATATACGTAACGGGCAATACCGTCATTGACGCGATGCAGACCACCGTCAGGGAGGATTACGTTTTCAGCAGCAAAGAACTTCGCAGCATAGACATGGAGGGCAAACGGGTCATCGCCGTGACCGCTCACAGGCGCGAAAACCTCGGCCGCCCGCTGGAGCAGATATGCCACGCCCTGAACGACATCACCGCCGAATATGACGACGTATGCGTGATATATGCCGTGCACCTCAACCCGGCGGTCCGCGAGACGGCATTCAGCATACTCGGATCGAACCCGAAGGTCCACCTTATCGATCCGCTTGACGTCCAGGATATGCACAACCTGATGGCCAGGTCATACATCGTTATGACAGATTCCGGCGGCCTGCAGGAAGAGGCGCCCGCCCTGGGCAAGCCGGTGCTGGTGCTGAGAAAGGAAACCGAGCGGCCTGAGGCTGTTGAAGCCGGCACTGTCAAGCTGGCCGGAATCGAACGGGAAAAAATAAAAGCCCTCGCCTCGCAGCTCCTTGACGACCCTGCCGAGTACGAGAAAATGGCAAAGGCCGTAAATCCTTACGGCGACGGCAAAGCCTCGGAAAGGATAGTAAAAGCGGTCCTCTATGAATTTGGCATATCAGGTGAAAAACCGGACGAATTCAGATGAAACACCGGCAATACGATCGAAATACCGGTCGGTTGGAATATCGGTCGGATCCAACAAAAAACCGGCAGGATCCCATGCCGGTTTTTTTATTGGTCACTGACCGGTTATTGGCTTTTTGCCGCTGTCGTATCTGTCACCCGCTTCCGTCATCTGCCGGATCGCCGTTCCCGTCAGCCGGCGTATCCGCTTTCACATGTTCATGGTTGTACAGGTGATCCATGCAGTACTCATAGTCACCCTCGCAGTCCACGCAGTACCGGAAGTCCATCTTCCTGTCCTCCACGTCCGTAATGCCGCAGATCGTGCACCGGTGCATCACGTGTATCTTCGGTATCTTCTCCTTGAATTCCTTCTGGTTCATATAGGCCTTGCGGTTGAACCGGATCCTGTAATAGATGTCTTTCCAGAAAAACAGGATGAAGTTGACCGCAGAACCAAGCACCGTGATAAGGCCGACGATCGGCATCAGGGCAAATGTGAACACAAGCCCGGCTGCATAAAACAGGGCGAGGTATTTAATCTTCACCGGGAAGAAGAAGAAAATCATGATCTGGTAGTTCGGGAACAGGTATGCAAAGGCGAATATCAGTGAAAGGTTGAGGAACGTGGAAGTCCCCAGTCCGCCAAGGAAAGCTCCGGCGATGGTCCCAAGCACCCCGATGAAATAGTACACGTTGAA
>DGEQ01000117.1:0-343 GCA_002386045.1 Hungateiclostridiaceae bacterium UBA3922
TTTTGATTTACTTCGGAGGTCATATGGTATTTTCAAGCCTGGTTTTTTTGCTGAGGTTTTTGCCGGTAACGCTGTTGCTGTATTTCATTGCGCCGGGCATGAAGGCGAAAAATGCCGTGCTGATAGCGGCGTCGCTGTTTTTTTATGCATGGGGGGAGCCCGTGTGGGTGATCCTGCTGATAATAAGCTCTGTAGTAGATTACATATGCGGCGGCTTTGCAGGGAAATATCCCAACACGCCCAAAGGCAGGATTTTCGTTATAATCTCGTTGGTGCTGAACCTCGGACTGCTGGGATTTTTCAAGTACGGCGGTTTCATCGTGAGGAACCTGAACGCGCTGCC
>DGEQ01000117.1:603-829 GCA_002386045.1 Hungateiclostridiaceae bacterium UBA3922
ATTTCATACACGATCGACGCATACAGGGGCAGGGCAAAGGTGCAGAAGTCGTTTGCCAGGTTCCTGCTTTTCGTGTCGATGTTCCCACAACTGGTCGCGGGTCCGATCGTCCGCTATACCGACGTGGAAGACCAGCTTGAAGAGCGTAGCATTTCGATGCAGGGAATTTATGAAGGGATAACCAGGTTCGTCTCCGGGCTGGCCAAAAAGACCCTGATAGCGAATT
>DGEQ01000117.1:1070-19255 GCA_002386045.1 Hungateiclostridiaceae bacterium UBA3922
GGCTATTCCGACATGGCCATAGGTCTCGGGAGGATTTTCGGATTCACGTTCCCTGAAAACTTCAACTACCCTTATACGGCGCAGAGCATCACGGATTTCTGGCGCCGCTGGCACATGACGCTGGGGAGGTTTTTCAGGGATTATGTCTATATCCCGCTCGGGGGAAACCGCAGGCTGCAGATGAGGAACATTTTCATCGTCTGGATGCTGACGGGCCTCTGGCACGGGGCAAGCTGGAATTTCGCAATATGGGGCTTGTACTTCGCGGTCATCCTGGTGCTTGAGAAGAAATTCCTGCTGAAGGCGCTGGAAAAAGTGCCGAAGGCGCTCAGGGCAATATATTCGTTCCTGCTTGTCATGTTTGGGTTCAACTTTTTCTACTTCGAGGATTTCAGCAGGAATATCGACGCGCTGAAGGTGATGTTCGGACTGGACGGCTCTGCATTGCCTGCAGCCGAAACGCTCCGGCTCGTGATCAGTTATCTTCCTTTTATAGCGGTATGCGTCGTCTGTTCGGTGCCGGTAAAGCGCTTCATACTTGACAGGGCAGAGAAGCTCAGGCTTCCTGAAGGTGTCAGGGCGGCAGCTGCAGCCCTGTGCATCGCCATAATATTCATAATGTCGGCAGCCAGCATCGTGAGCAACAGCTATAATCCGTTCATATATTTCAGGTTCTGACGGATATGAAGAGAGCGCAGGAGAGGCAGTTCCTGCAATGAAAAAGCCAGGCCTGCGGGTTAAGAAGGAAAACCGGAGAAGAAGGAAGACCGGGGGAGAAAAATGACAGGAGAAATGGAAAAAAAGGATAAGGAGAAACAGGATAAGGGGAAAGCCATGAAGAAGACCCAGTACGCAGTTATATGCACATTTGTCGCCATGATGGCGTTTCTCATCGTGTGCTCGCTGTTTGTCGACAGTGACGGGTTTTCTCCCTTTGAAAACAGGTATCTCAGCAAAAAGCCCGTCCTGACGGCTGCGGATGTTTTTTCGGGGAAATACATGGACGGGTATGAGACTTTCCTCCTGGATAACTTTTTGCTGAGGGATTTGTCAGTGATGGGGTTCCAGGCTTATGCGAACCTGCTTTACCTGGACCTCTTCACCAGCAGTGAGATGGTACTTGCCAATGTGGACGTGGATGATTTCGTGAGGGCCGGAGGCCAGGAAGGCGTTATGGGAACTGTGGACGGCGGTGGACCTTCGGATCCGGGTAACGGCGGAGCGTTCGACAGCGGAGGTGCTGCACCGGGACCGGGTGGCCTGCAGCCTGCGGACGGCAATACAGATGCAGGCGGTGGCGGTACAGCCGGCACGTCGGCCGGGGGAGCGCAGCAATGGTCTGGCAACGGGCAGGGTGCATGTGAAGGCGGTCTGCCCGCTTATGGAGGAGAAGCTGAGGGAGGACAGGCGGCACAGGCAGGGACGCCCGGCGGACAGGAATCTGCGGCGCAGCAGGAGGGGCAGCCTGCGGGACAGGGCCAGGCCGACCGGCAGAACGACGGGAGCGGCTCTGCCGACGGGACTCCGGCGATCAGGGAACAGGCGGACGAACAGCTGACAAATTCACTGATAATAGCCGGGGACAGGGTGATGATGCCGACGGGAGCCTACAACCTGAAAGCATTTGGCGGGATACTTTCAGAGTTTGCCGATATCATGCCGCACCTTAACCTTTATTCGATAACAGGTCCGACAAGCGCCGCCTTCTATGCGTCGAAGAAGTACAGCACCGGCAGCTACGACCAGAGCAAGGCCGAAAGCATAATAGCCCAACATGCCGACGGGGTGACGGTCGTAAAAGTGTTCGACAGGCTGATGGAGCACAGGGATGAGCATATCTATTTCCGCTCCGACGTACACTGGACAGCCCTGGGAGCTTATTATGCCTATACCGCCTTTTGCGAGGTGTCGGGCCAGGAAGCGGCCGACCTGGACGAAGATTTCACGAAGGGGACATATGAACCTTTCCTGGGCGGGCTGTATGCCCAGATATACAAGATGCCCCAGGCTTCGAGGCTTAAGAACAATCCTGAGAAACTGGATTATTACATACCGAAGATCGGACACCAGCTTACGCTGTACAAGATGGGGAACCTGAAAGAACCATATAAGGTCGACAGTATCATCAATACGAACTTCAAGAGCCTCGGGGCGTATAAGTATTCCTGCTTCGCATGGGGAGACCAGCGCATAGAAAGGATCGATACGGACAACCCCAATGGCCGCAAGCTGCTTGTGATAAAGGATTCATACGGCAGCGCACTGGTGCCGTTCCTGGTGCACAACTACTCGCTTATCTATGTCATAGACCCCAAGGGGTTCAACAACGAGGGGTGCCTGGAATTCGACGCTAAAAAACTGATAAATGAAGAAGGCATAGATGACGTGTTGTTCTGCTTCTCGATCTATGGGAGCGGCAGGCAGATAATCAGGGACAGCCTGAGAAGCCTTTTGCTGAGATGAAGTGACCAAATCGAAAGCCTCCCGCCATGCTTTGTGCGGGAGGCTCATATATACTGTGTGCACCTGCAGGGCTGCGGCATAATGCCAGCCGCTGCCGTCAGTCGGCCATAGCTGCTTTAGGCCTGTTGATGTAATAGCTGAGATCGCTCTCGCCTATATCCAGGTCGTCGACTGAAATGCTGATTATCTCATACCTGTTCTGTCCGGCCGGGGTACTTACGGTAACTATGCTGCCGGGAGGGTTGAGCAGGAGCGCCTGCCCCATCGGTGACAGACAGGATGCGTCAAAAAGGCCGTTGGAGGACATACCGGCATAGGGCAGTACTATCCGGCAACTGATGATTTCCGAATCTTCGAGATCCCTGACCTGGACCACGCTTCCGATTATGGGGAACGGACACGTGTCGGCGCCGTCTTTCTTAACTTCTGCATTTTTCAGAAACTTCTCAAGCCTGTCTGTATATTCCCTGAAGAATGCTTCGCTCTGCATCGCAGTCTGGGCGTTTTCCGAAAAAAGGCTCTTGAGTATCGGTTCCTTTTCCTTCTCAATTTGTGCAACGTGGTCCACCAGCAGCTTGTACATCCTTTCGGACAGTGCCGTTTTCTTCATCTTCATCTCCCTTTCAAAATTTTTACAAACAGAAAACAAACATAAGAAGACACTTCGCAGACCTGAATGCGAAATGTCTTCCTCCCATCTGCCGTTGTTCTATCTAAATATATGCTAACATAAATGTAAACACATGTCAATGTAGGCGCTCACTGGAAGAAGAAGGTTCCTGCTTCTGGTACTGGAGAAGGTACAATGAGTGATACATGCCGCGCCTTGCCAGTAGTTCCTGATGGGTGCCCGACTCCCTGACCCTGCCCTTGTGTAGTACTATTATCTTGTCCGCATGCTGGATGGTCGACAGCCTGTGGGCGATCACGATGGTGGTGCGGTTCCTGGTAAGCCTGGTAAGGGCGTCCTGTATCAGCATTTCTGTTTCGGTATCTATGTTCGAGGTTGCCTCGTCCAGCACCAGTATTTTGGGGTCGAACGCCAGCGCCCTGGCGAATGCGAGCAACTGTCTCTGGCCGGCGGAAAACGTGGCGCCGCGCTCCATCACTTCCGTGTCATATCCCTTCGGGAGCCTGCTTATGAATCCGTCGGCATTGACGTACCTGGTAGCTTCCCGGATCTTCTCGTCGGTGATGCTTTCCTCGTTGAGCCGTATATTGTCCTTCAGCCTGCCGCTGAACAGGAATACGTCCTGGAGCACGACACTGATCATTCTGCGCAGGTCATCCTTCCGGATGTCCCTGATATTTATGCCGTCGATGAGGATCTCGCCCTTCTGTATCTCGTACAGCCTGCTGAGGAGGCTGATTATCGACGTTTTGCCGGCGCCCGTGGCGCCTACGATGGCAACGGTTTTGCCTGCGGGCACAGTGAAGCTGACATCACGCAGGACCCAGTCGCCTTCGTTGTATGCGAACCATACGTTCCTGAACTCGATTTCGCCCTTAATGCCGTCCGGGATGCTGAGCTTGCCGGAATCATCTTCAGCCGGCGTGTCCAGTATGAGGAAGATCCTTTCGGCAGCCGCCATCGAAGCCTGCAGGATGTTGTATTTCTCGGCCAGGTCATTGATGGGGTGGAAAAGCATGCTGATGTAATTGGTGAATGCATAGAGAGTCCCGAACTGCAGCGTACCTTCAAGTACTTCGAGGCCGCCGAACCATACCAGCAGCGAGAGGGCAATGAATGACATCATTTCCACGGCGGGGCGGAACAACCCGAATGTTATGATCTCGCTCATTGCCGCCTTGTAGTATTCCCGGCCGGTCCTGTCGAACCTTTCGAAGTTTTCCTTCTCCCTGTTGAACAACTGGATGATACGCATCCCGGAAATATTTTCGGAGATGGCGGCGTTGATCTTTGCCAGTGATGTCCTGACATTCCTGTACACTTTCCGTATCCTTCTCCTGAAAAACACGGTCAGCACTATGACGGCCGGCATTATTGCAAGGGATACCAGCGTCATTTTCACATCAAGCCTGAACATTATCACCACGACGCCGCCAAGTATCGCGAAGTCCTTCAGCAATGTGACCAGTACGTTGGTGTAAACTTCGTTCAGCGCTTCCGTGTCGTTCGTCACGCGGGTAACCAGCCTGCCCACGGGGTTTTTGTCGAAATAGGAGAGGGGCAGTCTCTGCATGTGTTCGAAAAGCTTCTGCCTGATATTGAGTATGATGGACTGGCCCGCGTAGCTAAGGACGTAGATCTGGAGCAGGTTGAAAACGAATCCGGAGATCACGAGCAGCAGGAAAAAGACTCCTGTCCTGCCGAGTGATGCGATATCGCCCTTCTTTATGAAATCATCTATGGCAACACCGACCAAGTAAGGTCTTGCCAGGTCGGCAGCCGTCGATGCGAAAAGGAATACGACCGCAAGCGCGAAAAGGTACCAGTAACGGGCTGCAAAACCCAGCAGCCTTTTCAGCAGGCGGAAATCATATGCTTTGACCTGGAGTTCTTCTTCTATGAAAGCTTCATTTTCCCTGCCGTTGTCATCAGCCATGTTACTCCGCCTCCTCTATTTCGTCCGCCAGGAGCTGCCTGGTGTACAGGTCGTTATAATACCCTTTCTGTTCGATCAGCGATCCATGGGTGCCCCTTTCGATGATCCTTCCCTCGTCCAGGACGATGATCTCGTCGGCGTCCCTGACAGCCGATATCCTGTGGGAAACGATGATGCAGGTGCGCTCTTTCATCAACTCTTTAAGTTCCCGGAGGATGGCTTCCTCCGTCCTTGTGTCGACTGCCGAAAGACAGTCATCCAGTATCAGTATCGGGGGGGACCCTATCACAGCCCGTGCGATGGCTGTCCTCTGCTTCTGGCCGCCGGAAAGCGTGACGCCTCTCTCGCCGACGATCGTATCGAATTTATGCGGGAATTCCATGATATCGTTATACAGGTGGGCGGTTTTTGCCGCATTTTCCGTTTCCTCCGTGCTGAAGCCCCTGTAAAAGTCTATATTGTTCTTCACCGTATCGGAAAACAGGAACGTGTCCTGCGGCACAAAACCTATATTGCTTCTCAGCGAGGACAGTGATATGTCGTTTATATCCCTGCCGTATATGAACAGGGTACCCTCCGGCGCCGGCAGGATCCTCGGGATAAGGTTCACCAGCGTCGATTTGCCGCTGCCTGTCCTGCCGACTATGGCCAGCGTCTTCCCGTGGTCCACCGAAAGGTTTATGTCTTTCAGCACCGGTTCGCTGCTGCCGGGGTACCTGAACGTCAGGTTCCTGAACTCGATGGCCCTGGTTTTCCCTGCCCTGCCTGCGGTCCCGGGGATCATCAGCGGAATGGCTCCCGGCTTGTCTGCTATTTCAGGTTTCTCGTCCATCAGGGCATTGATGCGGTCAAGAGAGACGGAGCCGCGCCTGAATATATTCGCCACCCATCCGAGGGCTGTTATAGGCCAGATCAGCATCCCGAGGTAGCTGTTGAATGCCACGAACCCTCCGAGGGAGACCGAGCCTTCGATGACGAGTATGCCCCCGTACCAGAGCGCTATGACGAAGGAAAGCGATGATATCAGCATGACGCTCGGGAACATCAGGCTCATCAGCCTGATGAACCTAAGGTTGGCACGCCTGTTTGTCTCGTTGACGCGTTCGAACAGTTCCGCCTGGTGTTTTTCCCGGACGAAGGATTTGATCACCCTGATCCCCGAGAAATTTTCCCTGGCTGCTTCCGTCAGGTCCGAGAACGCCTCCTGCTGTCTCTGGACTGTGCCCTGCATGAGCTTCATGTATGAGAACACCAGGACGCCAAGGACAAGGATAGGGGAGAAGCTGGCTAAAGTGAGCCTGAGGCCGCCTGTCTGCAGCATCATCACCAGTGAAGCGGCGGGCATCAGCAGGCAGTCGACCGCAAAAATGACTCCCTGTCCCGTGGCCATCGTTACGTTGTTCATGTCATTGGTCACATGGGCCATTATGTCGCCTGTCTTGTGCGTATTGAAGTAATTGGCGGAAAGTTTCTGCAGGTGGGCATAAAGCCTGTTCCTGAAAGTATGTTCTATGGATCTGGACACGCCGTAAAGCGTGTACCTGAAAAGGAACCTGAACACCGCGATCCCGACGGAAACGATCAGCAGCGCAACGGCGTGGACTGCCAGGCTGTTTCTCGTCAATGTCCCCTCTTCCAGCAAGTCCGTGGCCGATTCAAGTACTTTCGGCATGACAAGCTGCAGTGTGTCGACACACAGCAGGAAAATGACGCCCAAAACGTATCTGTACCTGTTCCTGTGCAGCAGGTCCTTTATGTACCTCAAACTGTTCATCAAGCACGCTCCTGAAAGTCAGAAATGCCTGCTAATGATTATACCACACAGGCCGGCCCCTCAGGCAACAGATATGTTCGGGCAAGTTTGCAGTCTTTGGCCCGATATAGTAAGATATAATAAATACCAGGCGATACGTGCAGGCCGGTCGATCGATTTCAGATGAGAAATAAAACCGCGCTGCAAAAGCGGAGGAAGCCATGGGACTTCACAAATACCTCATGACCGTGCGGAAGCTGAATAATATGGGCCGGTGGTCAACAGACTTCATGCACCAGCGGGCTACTGTCAGCGAGCATTCCTTTTTTGTTGCGCAGGTAGGGCAGATGCTTGCGCTCATCGAGGAAGAGAACGGCAATAAAGTGGACTGGTGCAGGCTGTTCAGGAAACTGATCAACCATGACGTCGTGGAGGCAATGACCGGTGACATCATAAGCACGGTCAAATACAAAAACGCCCAGTTGAGAGACATGCTGGGTATGCTTGAAAAGGAGATAGTCGAGGAGAACCTGCTGGCCAGTATGGAGGAGCCATATAAAAGCATCTACAGGGAAATACTCTTCGACGGGAAAGACGACACGCTGGAAGGTGAGATCCTCAGGTGTGCCGACTACATCGACGCGATAGTGGAATGTATAAATGAGGTGAAGCTCAACAATCTCCATCCTTTCGTTGACAAGTTCCGCTCGATCGTCCGGAGGCTTTCCGAATCCGACCTGGCCAGTGTGCGGTACTTTATCGGGGAGATACTGCCAGGGCTGACAGAAGGCTGCAGGGAACTGGAACAGTGTGGCGTGGCGGACGGAACGGAGCCTGCCGGCCGGGGAGATGGATCAACGAACGAGGAAAAAAAGGACGAATGAGGTGTATATATGCTGACGAATCTGGATATCAGGAGAATAATACCGCACAGGTACCCGTTTCTGCTGGTGGACAGGATCATCGAGCTTGAGCCGGGGAAGAGGGCTGTAGGGATCAAGAACGTGACGGCAAACGAACCGTTTTTCCAAGGCCATTTCCCGGATTACCCGATCATGCCTGGAGTCCTGATAGTGGAAGCGCTCGCGCAGACGGCAGGGATCGCGGCGAATGCCGAAGCCGCACAGACAGACGGGCAGAACGGTGAAGCGAAGCTTGGGGTGTTCGCCGGCATCGATGGTATGAAGTTCAAAAAGCAGGTCATGCCAGGAGATGTGCTCCGCCTCGAAGCCGAGATACTTTCCTCGAAGATGGGGATAGTAAAGGCGAAGGTCAGGGCGGCCGTGGATGACAAAACGGCAGCTGAGGGTGAGATCCGCTTTGCAATGACGACAGTAAAGAAACAAGCCTAATGAGCCTTAGCTCACTGCGAGCTTTTTCCTGGCCTCGAGGAACATGTCCCCAACCTTGTATACATCCCCGGCACCCATGGTGATGACCAGGTCCCCGGATTTCACGTTCTTGTCGAGAAGTTCCACTATGCTTTCGAAATCCTTGATATAGACCGCGGTCTTCCCGGAAAGGGCGATCTTTTCAGCAAGCATCGATGAGTTCACTTCACCGGTGTCTGTCTCACGCGCCGCGTAAATGTCAGTCAGTATGACGAAATCTGCATTGTCGAATGACTTGCTGAAATCGTCCATCAGGCTTTTCGTCCTGGAATATGTATGGGGCTGGAACACACACCATATGCGCGAATGGTTGTACCCGGCCGCGGCTTTCAATGAGGCTGTGATCTCCGACGGGTGGTGGGCATAGTCGTCCACGACCGTGACGCCGTCGCTTACTCCTTTTATTTCAAACCTCCTGCATGTGCCGGTGAATTTCAATAATGCCTTTGCGGCCGATGAAATGCTGCATCCGGCCAGGTCGCACGCGGCGATCGCCGCCAGCGAATTGCTGACATTGTGGAGCCCCGGCACCTTCAGCTTTATTTCCGCAACGGGTTCGCCCAGGCGGAGCAGCGTATACGATGCACATCCCATGTCGTCGAACTCTATGCCTGATGCGCTCCATGTATAGCGATCATCCTTCATGCCGAATGTCGTGATGTCGCATGAGATGCCGCCGAGCGCTTCCACGGCCGTTTCGTCATCACCGTTCAGGACGATATGACCGTTTTGGGGGACATGTTCGGAAAAACTGCGGAATGCGTGCTTGACATCGTCTATATCCCTGAAACAATCCACATGGTCATAGTCTATGTTGAGGATGACGGCCACGCGGGGGTAAAACTTGAGGAAACTGCCGGCATATTCGCAGGCTTCGGTGACGAAGATCCCGCTTGAGCCTATCCTCGTGCTTCCGCCGATCGCTGGAAGCATGCCGCCGATATGGACCGTCGGGTCCAGGCCTTCTTCAAGCATTATCATCGATATCATCGATGTGGTCGTGGTTTTCCCGTGGGTCCCTGAAACTGCAAAACTCATGGGATAATGGTCCATGATCTCGCCCAGCAGCGTAGCCCTGTCGATGCACGGGATACCCGCCCCGGACGCGGCAACGAGTTCTATATTGTCCGGCCTGACTGCCGCGGTATACACCAGCAGGTCTGCTCCGGCAACATTTTCGGCGAAATGGCCTACGGTCACCCTGATCCCTGATTTCTCCAGCTTTTGCAGTACCGGGGACGGCCTTTCGTCCGATCCCGTAACTATGTATCCGTTATATGCAAGTATTTCGGCGAGTCCGCTCATGCTGATGCCGCCGATCCCTGTCATGTGGACTTTCTTTATATTGCCGGAACCTAAAAGTCCGCTGCTTTTCAAGCCAAACACTCCCTGAATACGTAATATGGCTAAGTAAATCATACAACAAATGCCCGCAAAAGTAAAATGGATATCCAGGCACATATTATTTTATTCATTTCCCCGTTTTTTTATATCAGCGGTGCAATGATGCCGTACCGGACCTGCATAAAACTGTGATATAATGTACTAAACTGTAAAAGACGCGGGTTTGGCTGAAAGAGAGTGGTAGTATGGACAGGCTGCACAGGAATGAAAGGATATCGGTCCTGCAGAGGATACTGTGCGAATCGCCCGGCAGGATCTTCACACTCGGCTATTTCACGGAAATGTTCAACTGTGCGAAATCCTCGGTAAGCGAGGATATCGATATTATACGCAGTTCGCTTGAAAAGACCGGGGCCGGTACCATCGAGACGATACCGGGCGCATCGGGCGGTGTGCGATATGTGCCGCGAATGTCGCGGGATGTGGTGCTGAAGCTGGCCGAACGGCTCAGCGCGGAACTGTCCGGGAAGGAAAGGATACTTCCGGGGGGCTACCTGTATATGCTTGACGCCATATATGACCCTGGGACGGTTTCCGAGGTGGGCAGGGTTTTCGCCGGGTATTTCCACGACAGGCCTGTCGACTATGTCATCACTGTCGAGACGAAAGGCATACCCCTTGCATTCATGACGGCAGCATACCTCAGCAAACCCCTTGTGATAGCGCGTCGCAACATCGAGGCTACAGACGGGGCTTCCGTGAACATAAACTATGTTTCAGGGTCGTCGGAAAGGATACAGACAATGGTCCTTCCGATGCGTTCACTGAAGCGCGGTTCATGGCTGCTCTTCATCGACGACTTCATGAAGGGCGGCGGGACGGCGAAAGGCATCCTGGAACTGGCGAGGGAATTCGACTGCCGGGTCGCTGGGGCAGGAGTGCTCATAGAGACATACATGCCGGACAGGGATCTTCCGGTCGACTGCTTCTCACTGCTGACCCTTTACGGTGTCGACGGGGCGGCAGGCATGACCGACATAAAGCCCAGTCCACGCCTGCTGGCCGAAGGAAGGTAAAAGCGGGGGTTTCGGACATATATCGCTGTGCGACGACAGACCGGTATCATTATTGCCAAAAATAACAAATAGCGGGCAAATAAGAAGGAAAATATCATTTTGTATAGAATATATATGTTACACATTATTTTGGGAAGGTGGTAACATAAATGGAAATCACGGATGTCCGCATCAGGAAAATCGACGTTGAGGGCAAAATGAAGGCGGTCGTATCGGTAACTTTTGATAACGAGTTCGTGGTACACGATATCAAAGTTATAGAGAGCCAGAACGGGATGTTCATTGCCATGCCCAGCAGAAAGACCCCCGACGGGGAATTCAAGGATATCGCACATCCTATCAATGCTGCCACACGAGAAAAGATCCAGAAGGCTATCCTGGATAAATATATTGCCACAACGACAGCAGAGGAGGCGACGGCTTCTTCCGAAGGACAGCAGGAGCCGCAGGACGAGCCGGCTGAAATGACTGAATCATCTGAATCGACTGGATCATCTGCGGAATGATCCGGACGAAAAAGGGCACTTTGAGAGAAGTGTCTTTTTTTATTTTTTGCAGCCGCAAAAGTTGAAATACGGTATTAAAAGTGTGATAATATATGCTGGTTGAAAGGAACGGCATCCATGGAGAATGTCACTGCGCTTATCCTCGCGGCAGGCGAGGGAAAAAGGATGAAATCGGACAAGGCGAAAGTGCTGCACCAGGTCTGCGGGAAGCCCATGATCGAATGGGTGTATGAGGCTGCCCGCGATGCGGGTGTCGGAAAATGTGTCATCATCGTGGGCCATAAAGCGGAACAGGTGATGGGATACATGGGAGACCGGGCCGAGTACGTGATGCAGGAACAGCGTCTCGGGACGGGACATGCCGTGTTGCAGGCCAGGGACTATATGCAGGACGGGGGATATATACTCATCCTTTACGGGGATGTGCCCCTTGTAACTTCCCGTACGATAAAAAATGCGATGAAATGTCTCCTTGACGGGGATCTTGATGCCGTGGTGATCTCTGCGGAGGTCGGGGACCCCACGGGTTATGGACGTATCGTCAGGAATCCTGACGGCAGTTTCAGGAAAATCGTCGAACACAGGGACGCAGATGAGGACGAAAGGGAAATCAGGGAAATAAACTCGGGGATGTACATCTTCAAGGCAAGGGAACTGGCCGGCGCATTGCAGTACCTGAAGAACGACAATGACCAGGGCGAGTATTACCTGACGGATACCCTGGAGATAATGCTTTCCAGGGGCCGCAGGGTCGGGGTGTACAAAGTGCATGACAGCAGCGAAGTCCTCGGGGCAAATGACCGGGTACAGCTCGAAGCGCTGGAGTCCATACTGGGCAGCAGGCTCCGGGAGTGCGCCAGATAAAGTCGATATGGAAAACGTGTCACCTTCGCCCGGCTGGCAGGAAAGTGGTCAGCTTAGGTGGAGGTTGTTGTCGTCTGCGGAGTTGACGCATGTTGTACATTTGATCATAGAACTACTTGGATAAAGGAGCATGGATATGAACGTTCACGGCAAGGATATCAAGATCTTCGCAGGGAACTCCAACCTGCCGCTGGCAAGGGAAATCGCCGAAAGGATAGGTCTGCCGCTGGGTCAGGCGACAGTCGGTAAATTCAGCGACGGAGAAACCTGCGTAAATATAGGCGAGGTCGTCAGGGGCTCCGATGTTTTCGTCATACAGTCCACATGCGCCCCGGTAAACGACAACCTGGTCGAGCTGCTCATAATGATCGACGCGCTGAAAAGGGCGTCGGCCGGCAGGATCACGGCGGTGATGCCGTATTTCGGCTATGCCCGCCAGGACAGGAAAGCAAAAGCCAGGGACCCGATATCTGCCAAGCTTGTTGCAAACCTGATCACTGTCGCAGGGGCAGACAGGATACTGACGATGGACCTGCATACGCCGCAGCTCCAGGGATTCTTCGACATACCGGTGGACCACCTGCTTGGCGTCCCGGTACTGGCGAAATATTTCCAGGAAAAGTTCCCCGAACATGAGGACATGGTGGCGGTGTCCCCTGATGTGGGCAGTGTCAGCCGTGCGAGAAAATTTGCCGAGTGGCTCGACATCCCCATCGCCATTATCGACAAGAGAAGACCGAAGGCAAATGTAAGCGAAGTGATGAACGTCATCGGCGATATCAGGAACAAGAGGGTCGTCCTCATAGACGACCTTATCGATACGGCAGGTACTGTTGTGAACGCATCGGAGGCGCTGATGGAAATGGGCGCCAAAGAGGTGTTCGCGTGCTGTACACATGGAGTGCTTTCCGGACCGGCATTCGAAAGGGTGGAAAGTTCGCCGATAAAGGAACTGGTAATGCTCAATACGATCCCGCTTCCCGAAAACAAGCCGACGGACAAGATCACGTCCCTGTCGATAGCTCCTTTGTTTGCCGAGGCAATAGAAAGGATCTACGGAGATGTTTCCATCAGTACGCTCTTTACTCAGAAGGAATGAACCGGCCGGGGGAGCGGAGCCGGGAAACCTGACCGTCATCGTCGGTCTTGGGAACCCGGGCAGGAAGTATGAGAACACCAGGCATAACGCAGGATTTATGGCTGTCGACCTGCTTGCGGATAAGTACGGTATAAAGGTGAACCGTCTAAGGCACAAAGCGCTTACAGGTGACGGCATGATAGAAGGGAAAAGGGTCCTCCTGGCAAAACCGCAGACTTTCATGAACCTGAGCGGAGAGAGTGTGCGGGACATTGTTGAATATTACAGGGTGCCGATGGAAAACCTGGTAGTTATATATGATGATGCGGATCTGCCGGCAGGAGCGCTCCGGATACGTCCCAAAGGCAGTTCAGGCACTCATAACGGCATGAGATCGATAATATACCACCTGCAGTCCGACGCTTTCCCGAGGATCAGGATCGGCATCGGGAAGGCACCCGAGGGATGGGATCTTGCCGACTATGTCCTTGGCGAATTCGGCAGCGAAGAAGCGGACACGGTCGGAGACTGCATCAGGAGGGCGGCAGAGGCTGCAGCCGTGATAGTCGCTGAAGGCATAGAAAAAGCTATGAGCAGGTTCAACGGGAATGGAGACAAGCCCGGGACGGAGAAATCTGACGGAGGCAGAACGACCCAGGCGGGATCATAAACCTTATGCTGAACTTTATCGAGCCGCTGCTTGAACTGGAGGAATACAACCGGTTACTGGCCGCTGTCCGGGACCGCTTGCGTCCGGTCAGCGTCATCGGGCCTTCTGAATCACAGAAGGCTCATATTTCGTATGCCCTTTGCCGGCATTGCGGCAAAAAGGGTGTTTTTGTCGCGTTCAATGAAATGCAGGCCAGGAGGCTGTTTGAAGACTTCTCTTTCTTTCTTGGCGAAGAAGTGGTCTTTTTCCCCGCAAAGGAAATCATGCTTTACGATGTCGAGGCCAAAAGCTACGACACGGTATACCAGAGGCTGTCTGCCCTGGACAGGATAAGCCGGGGGGATTACAGTTTCGTGGTCACTTCCGTCGAGGCCGTTTCCCACAAGCTGCTCCATCCCGGCAAACTCCTGCGCAATGTAATAACTGTCGATGACCACGGACGGCTGGATCCCGGGGAACTAGTCCGCACGCTGGTGGTTTCCGCGTACGAACGGGTGGAATTCGTCGAGAAGAGAGGCCAGTTCGCGGTAAGGGGCGGGATCGTGGACATTTTCCCGATCGATGCCGACAATCCTGTCAGGATCGAATTTTTCGGTGACGAAATAGATTCGTTGAGATGGTTCGACGTGAATACCCAGAGGTCCGTCGGCCATGCTGAAAGCGTCAGGATCCTTCCGGCGCGCGAGCTGGTGTTCGACGATGCCGGCCGGGAAGCGGTCATCAGGGCTGTGAAGAGAGACGCCGAAAAAGCGGGCAAAAGGAACCCGGAGCTGGCGCGCAAAATAAACGAGGACATGGAACGGCTCGGAGAATCCTGGTATTTCCCCGGTATCGACAGGTACATCCCGTATATTATCGACGAGCCATGTTCGCTGGCGGATTACCTGGGAGACGACGCCATCATATTCATGGATGAGCCGTCAAGGCAGCAGCAGCGCATCGAGAACCTGCTGCTCGAGCATGAAGAGATGTGTAAAGCCCTGATCGAAAAGGGCAGCCTTCTTCCGGGGTGCACCGGCATGTTTTTCGACTACGGATCGATATCCTCGGCCGTATCGGCCAGAAAACCCGTATATATGAACACCGTCAGTGCCGACGCCATATCTGCGAAGGGATCGCTGCAATACAGCATCCCGTGCAGGATCATCGGATCGTTCCGGGGAAGCATGGATTTGCTTGCAGAGAACCTTTCTGCATGGAAACGCGGCAAAAGCAGGGTGCTGCTGCTCTCGGGCACCAGGGGGCGCGGGGAGCGTCTGAGAGACTCGCTTTCAGAAAACGGGATCGATTCTGTCTACATGGACGAAGTCTCAAGGCCGGTCCTGCCCGGGGAGGTCGTCATTACCCGCGGCAGCCTGCATAAAGGATTTGAATACCCGACCATAGGATTCGTCGCTATAAGCGATGACGAGATATTCGGCCGGGACCGCAGGAAACCGGCAAAAAGCCGGGGTAGATACCAGGGGCGGCCGATAAGCGTATTTACCGACCTGGCGGTGGGTGATTACGTCGTACACCAGACCCACGGGATAGGCCAGTATGTCGGACTGGAAAAGCTGACCGTGGAGGGTGTCAAAAAAGATTATCTGAAAATCAGGTACCAGGACGGGGCATTCCTTTACATCCCAACGAACCAGATGGACCTGGTACAGAAATACATAGGGACAGAGGGAAAGCAGCCAAAAATCAACAAGCTCGGAGGTTCCGACTGGCTCAGGACCAGGACCAGGGTAAAGGAATCACTGAGAAAGCTGGCCGAAGAGCTCATTAAACTGTATGCGCAGCGCGCAGCGCTGAAAGGTTTCCAATACTCGAAGGATACCGTCTGGCAGAAACAGTTTGAAGAGCAGTTCCCGTACGAGGAGACCGAGGACCAGCTTCGGTGCATCGAGGAGATAAAGCGTGACATGGAGTCCGGAAAGGTCATGGACAGGCTCCTTTGCGGAGACGTGGGGTTCGGCAAGACCGAAGTGGCACTGCGTGCCGTCTTCAAGGCAGTGATGGACGGCAGGCAGGTGGCCTGGCTGGTTCCGACGACCGTGCTCGCGCAGCAGCATTACAGCAACTTCCTCGAAAGGATGAAGGATTTCCCCGTTACCGTCGAAATGCTGAGCCGTTTCAGGAGCCGGGCAGAGCAAAGGCGGATACTCAGGGACGTGAAGTCCGGGAATGTCGACGTGCTGGTCGGGACGCACCGCCTGCTCCAGAAGGATATCCAGTTCAGGGACCTCGGCCTCTTGGTCATCGATGAAGAGCAGCGGTTCGGCGTTTCCCACAAGGAGCGCCTGAAGAACCTCTCCCCGGAGATCGATGTGCTGACCCTGACGGCGACGCCGATACCGAGGACGCTGCACATGTCGCTGACCGGGATAAGGGACATCAGCGTCATCGAAGATCCGCCGGAAGAGCGTTATCCGGTCCAGACCTATGTGATGGAATACAACAGGGACGTCATAAGGGATGCTATCACAAGGGAGCTTGCCAGGCAGGGACAGGTATTCTACCTGTACAACAGGGTCAGGACGATCGAAGCCAAGGCCGCGGAGGTCCAGGCCATGGTGCCGGATGCAAGGGTGGGCGTCGCCCACGGACAGATGGACGAGGCACAGCTCGAAGACATAATGATAAGCTTTCTGAAAGGGGAACTCGACATACTGGTCTGCACGACCATAATCGAGTCCGGCCTTGACATGCCCAACGTGAATACGATCATCGTCGAGGATGCCGACAGGATGGGGCTTGCCCAGCTGTACCAGCTCAGGGGCAGGGTGGGCCGCTCCAACAGGCTTGCCTATGCTTATATCACTTACAGGAAGGACAGGGTCATTTCGGAAGTGGCCGAAAAGAGGCTGCAGGCGATAAAGGAATTCACCGAACTTGGTTCCGGGTTCAGGATAGCGATGAGGGACATGGAGATCCGCGGCGCAGGAAACCTGCTGGGACCTGAACAGCACGGGCACATGGAAGCCGTCGGCTACGAAATGTACTGCCGGCTCCTCGAAGAGGCGGTCAGGGAACTCAGGGGCGAACCCGCCAGGAAGGAAGACATGGAAGTCACTATCGATATCAACATCGATGCATACATCGATGATTCATATATCGGGAACGAGAGCAGGAAGATCGAGATGTACAGGAAGATCGCAGCAATAAACGATAATAATGACGTGATCGACATCGAAGATGAACTGATCGACAGGTACGGCGATATACCGGGACCCGTAAGGAACCTGATCAAAGTGGCTTACATAAAGGCGCTTGCCAGGTCGCTGGGCATCTCGGCCGTGACTGAGAAGAAGGATTCGGTCATCTTTACCTTTGCCGACAGCAAAAAGATCGATTTCCGGGCGATCGCGAAGACAGCCGAAAAATACAGGAGGCAACTGCTCTTCAGTGCTGGAGCCTCTCCGCACCTCGTGTATAAAAAACCGCAGGTCAGCGGGGAAAAACTGGCCGACAATATTAAAATTTTGTTACAGGACTTAAAAAGCTATGATACAGGCTGATTATCTATTATAATGTAAGTTGACATCAGTACGGCTTTCGCGGACAGAAAGATCGTTTTCCATAATCGTATCAGGGGAGAGATAACTTTGGGGAATAACAGGATAAACAAGAGTTCCAGCGGCAGGATCGCTGAAGGGAAAACAGGGATGCCACTGTTTGCAAAGTATGGTCTGATAGCCGCTGCAATCGTTTTGGTCATTGCTGTCGGACTGGTCATATATTTCAGCACGGCCGCCAGGATAGTAGCGACAGTCGACGGAGAAAAGATAACGGAGGCGGAGTTCCTGTATTATCTTGACTACCAGAAGCGGATGATGTATAACAGCGCTCAGCAGGCGGATCCGAATATCACCGAGGAGACGTTCTGGAACACGAAGATAGGCGGCGAGGATCCCATCGAGGTAGCAAAGAGAAAGACTCTCGAAGAACTGAAAAATTTGAAGGTGCAGTATAAGCTGGCCAAAGAGGCAAACGTAAAACTGACCAGGGAGGAAAGGAACTGGTTCGACGAGGCGATCAGGCAGCAGATAATCGAACCGTTGGGCGGAGGCAACAGGATCAAGGCAAACAAGGCTTACAAGGAACTGTATGGGATGAGCATAGACGATGTCGAAAAAATAGAGGTGCAGGCATATATCGTTGAAAAGTACGCTGCTGCAGAAATAGCCAGGATAACCGAGGCGGATATCGAGAAATATTACGCTGAGAACACGGGGCTGTACAAGGCCGACAGGATGTTCAGGTATGACGCCGAGGAGGCCGTGTGGGCCAGGCACATCCTGATAAAGGTGGACGAAGATGCTTCGCAGGAAGACTGGGACGCAGCGCTGGAGAAAGCAAAAGAGCTTATAGAGAAACTGAATGCAGGAGAAGATTTCGCAGCCCTGGCAAGAGAGAATTCGGATGACAGCTCAGCCCAGTGGGGCGGCGATTATTTGTTCGGGAAAGGGAAAATGGTCGAGGAGTTCG
>DGEQ01000117.1:19434-20603 GCA_002386045.1 Hungateiclostridiaceae bacterium UBA3922
GAGGAGTTCGAGCAGGCCGCTTTTGCCCTCGAACCCGGCCGGTTTACCGAGGAGCCTGTAAAGACGGAGTACGGGTATCACATAATAAAGCTTGAGGAAAAATATGCCGAGGGCGAGCCCGTGAGCCTGAGGTGCGCGAAGGAATACTGGGAATACGGAGCTGAATTCCTTTATGACCAGAGGATAAGTGAACTCGAGGACAAGGCCGAATTTCGGATCGAGGATTCCGTTTATGATTCGATAAAGTAAGTGTGCACGGTCCGGCAGGATAAGGATGCCGATACCAGGACAGATACGGACGACACCGGTTTTGCGCGGGCCGCCGGAAATGGCGGCCCGTTGTTTATGCATAAAACTCCAATAAACAATGAATACTAAAAAAGCAATGTTAAACAATTCTGTTAAGGAGGTAACAACATTGAAGGCAACCGGTATCGTGCGAAGAATTGATGATCTTGGCAGGGTAGTGATACCCAAGGAGATTCGGCGTACTTTAAGGATAAGAGAAGGCGATCCTCTGGAGATATTCACCGATAAAGAAGGAGAAGTCATCCTCAAAAAGTATTCTCCGATTGGGGAACTGGGCGATTTCGCAGCTCAATATGCGGAATCGATACACAAGGCCAGCGGACACATAACATGCATAGCCGACAGGGATACGATCATCGCCGTTGCAGGTGCGTCCAGGAAAGAATTCCTCGACAAGTCGCTGAGCCCGGAAGTGGAGAAGATAATAGAGGAAAAGACGACTTTCGTGGCGAAATCCGCAGAGGACAAGGCAGTTTCCATACTGGCTGACGAGAGTAACGAAAGGAAATACGTGTCGCAGGTGATTTCGCCCATCATAGCGGAAGGCGACCCGATCGGGGCAGTGATGATCCTGTCCACGGATCCAGGCAGCAGGATGGGAGAAGTGGAGGCGAAGCTTGCACAGTCTGCGGCGGGTTTCCTCGGAAAACAGATGGAGCAGTAATACGGACGGCAGATGTTTCAGCAATAAAAAACGGCAGAAGAAGCGTGTCTGCTGTTTTTTATTTTGTTTTTATTTTTTGGTTACAATAAAGTTACTATATCGTGACAAAGCACTTAGGCCCAGATCTTTATGCTATAATTTTCCCGGAATAAGGGGCAGACCCTCCGGTCTGTCTCCCGCTGCCGCTGCATTGGAA
>DGEQ01000117.1:20823-34000 GCA_002386045.1 Hungateiclostridiaceae bacterium UBA3922
CGGGAAGGTTTGTAGAAGAATACAAACCTTTCATAGCGTCATGCGCAGAAAAAGTGACCGGAAGGTACATGAGCTACGATGCCGACGATGAACTCAGCATCGCCATGATCGCATTCGTCGAAGCCATCAGGTCGTTTGACAGTTCAAAAGGCAATTTCTTCACTTTTTCCAGGAATGTGATAAAACGCAGGCTCATCGATTATTACAGGAAAGAAAAACGCTACAGGGACGTCGTGCCGCTGAACGTATACGCCCAGGACGGAGAAACTGAAATCGACCTTGGCGCCGATGAAGCGATCCGCGAATTTTCGGACCGGGACATCGCAGAACTGCGCAGGGTAGAGATCGAGGAACTTGCAAAAGAACTCAGACAGTGGAACATTACATACCGGGACCTGGCAAAGGTATCGCCCAGGCACAGGAAAACGAGGGAGCAGTGTGCCGTCCTGGCGGGGATCATACTGTCAAGGCCCGACATGCTGGAGTCGATAATGGTCAGGAAATATCTTCCTGTCAGTGAAACGATAAAAACAGCAAAAACGATAAAGCTCCCGGACCGGATACCGGGCCGAAAACCCCCGGGTGGAATGTCGGACCGAAAAACAGCGGTATGAAAAGATAGATAGCAAAAATTCCGTGTTTTTGCAGTACGGTGTCAGAAACTTTTTTTGGCCGTGCACCGCAAAATGACATAAAAACCTGTTCCCCTCCGTTATAATCTGTGATACGGGAGGGACAAGAGATGAAGACCACCGCTGTACAAATGAGTAAACCCGGCTATTTGCCGAAGCTTATCAACAGGCTTTACCTTCATAGGAACAAGATCCTTGTATTCCTTACAGCGCTCCTGGTTACAGGCAGCAGCATTTCCGATGCGGTCCCGCTTGGGGCGGTTTTCTTCGCCGCTTCCTGCGGTGCAGGGGTCCCGAGACTGATGACATCCGTGGCTGTCATACTCGGAGCTTTGCTTTCGGGCCCGCCCGAACTTCTGTATATCAACGCCGCAGCGATGCTGCTGTTTTACATTTTATCGATACCGCTGAAAAAGACCGATTCAAAGATGGATATATGGGCTGCTTTTGTCGTATTCATCTCGGTCCTGGTGCCTTACCTGGTGCTTTCGGGCATCTGGGGGTTCCTGCTGTATGATGTCCTCAAATCGGTCTTTTTCTCATTTATCTCTTTTGTGTTCTATTTCATATTCAGGTTTTCCATACCTGTTATTTCAGGAATGGCAGGGAAGGTGGCCCTGGATGGCGAAGAGGCCGTGAGTGCGGGCCTCACTGCCGCTTTGGCCGTATCCGGCCTGGGGACGCTGCAGTTGTTCGGTTTTTCGCTGAGAAACATACTGTGCGTGCTACTGGTACTTTTCTACAGCTTCAAATGCAGCGCGGGCGCCGGCGCCGCGACGGGGGCGGCAGCAGGCCTTATCATCGGCACTTCCGCGGGGTTCACCCCTTCCACGGCAGGGGCATATGCCCTGTGTGGTATGCTTGCAGGCATACTCAGCGTCCTTGGAAAGGCCGGGTCAGCCCTTGGCTTAATACTGGGCAACATGATCCTTGCGATATATTTCAACGGGCCTGTGGAGACGGCGCTATATCTCAGGGATGTACTGGCTGCTTCAGTTATATTTTTCATCGTTCCGGGCAGCCTTGCAGACCGGCTTACTGCTCCCTTTGCCGGAAAGTCCCCCGGGATCGCGGACAGGGAGTCTTATTCCCGCAGGATCAGGGACCTGACGGCTGAAAGACTCAGAAAATTTGCCGACGCGTTCATGGCGCTGTCGAGGAGTTTCGGTGAGACAGCCCGCAACAGTGTTCCCGGTGGAAAACATGATATCAATGTGCTGTTCGACAGGGTAGCAGACAGGATATGTCGCGACTGCAGCCTGTGCCTGCACTGCTGGGAACGCAGCTTTTACGATACATACCAGGTGATGTTCCGGATAGTCGAAAGCCTTGAAGCCAGGGGCCGTATCGAGGAAAGCGACATACCGGACGACTTCATCGGGAAATGTCCCAGGATAGATGATTTTGTCAATGCGGTCAATAACATGTACGAACTGTTCAAAGTGGGAGTCGTGTGGAAAAGCCGGATCAGCGAGAGCAGGTCCGTTATAGGCAGGCATTTTGAAGGCATGTCCCGTGTGATAGGCAATCTTGCCGAGGAGATCGATACGGACATAAGCTTCATGACCCCGCTGGAGGATGCCATTTCGGCAGCGCTGAAAAAAGAGGGCGTCAGGGTCGTGGAAGTGGTCGCATACAAGGGGCTGTGGGGCAAATACGAGATAAACGTGCGCCATGCCTCATGCGGAGGAGCAAGGAAATGTGCTGAAATGATAGACAGGATCGTTTCGGAGACCGCAGACAGGCGGATGATGCGTTGTGATGAGGGCTGCACGGCATACAGCGGCGGGGAATGCGTCCTTAAGTATGTGGAAGCCGAAAACCTCAGGATCACGACCGGCGTCGCACGTATGCCCAAATACGGGAGCAGGGTTTCCGGCGACAGCTTCTCGTTCATGGAAGGGGTCGGCGGCAAGTATACGCTGGCGCTGAGCGACGGCATGGGCACCGGGCAAAGTGCGTCGGTACAGAGCAGGGCCGCCGTGGATATGCTCGAAAGTTTTCTTGAATCGGGCTTTGACAAGGAGATGGCAGTAAACCTCATCAACTCGGTGCTGGTGCTGAAATCGGAAGAGGAGGCCGCATGTACCATGGACATTGCAATGATAGACCTGTCCGGCGGGGAAACGGAATTTATCAAGATCGGCGCCGCTCCAACCTTTATCAGGAGGGATTCCAGGGTGGAAGTGGTAAGGTCGGCGTCGCTGCCGGCGGGCATACTCCCCGGCGTGGACGTGGAACTGTCACGCAAAACGCTGGACCCAGGAGATATGCTCATCATGGTCACGGACGGGGTGACAGACGCCATGACCGGTGATGACCCGGGCGACAAGGCCCTGCTGAAATACATCCGGCAATTGGAGAGCCTGAATCCGCAGATCGTAGCCGACTCGATCCTCGAGGAGGCTGCCAGGCGCTGCGGCGGCCGTCCGTATGACGACATGACGGTGCTCGTGGCGAAGGTCTGGAAAAAACCGCTGTGAAAAACACAACAGCCCGCAGGCTGAAATACAGGAAGAAATTGAATAATTCCGTGTTGCTTTCCACAAACTATACCTGATGGAAATGCCGCCGGATATTGCCGGCGGACGACACAGGAATAGTTTGGAGGATGGATATGGTGGCTGGCGATTCCAGGAGGATAGTAGTCATAAAAAATATCGCCTCGAATCTCATCGAGGAGGCTATACTGATACTCAGGAGAAGGCCGGACGAACAGGCCGACAGCAGTGGAGGCAAAACAGCGCAGGGAAGGCAGGGGCCGGGGGATGATTTCCTGCTCAGGGAAGCAGAGCGGATCATTAATGAATACATAAAGGAGCACGGTCTCGAGAAAAAACGCAGAAGGAGGCCGTCTTTCAGGAGACTGTTTCGGTCCGGGATAACGGTAAATACTGTGGTCAACATCCTGCTGGCTGTCTCGGTCCTCCTGCTGGCAGCGATCATCTTCAAAATGATGTGAGAAAAGGTTTGTACACATTTTGCTTGCACATACCTGTGCGTTGTGATACAATTACTCAGAATCCTTGCTCTGCACATCGGATGCAGGGCCGTTTAGTCCAGAAGGAGGTGAAAATCGCATGCTGAACAAATACGAGTGCATATTCATCATCGATCCTGATCTTGACGAGGAAAACACGAAAGCTCTTGTCGAAAAGTTCAAGAATCTGCTGGAGACCTCAGCACAACTGGAGAACGTAGATGAATGGGGAAAAAGGAAGCTCGCCTATGAGATCGCGGGGAAGACCGAGGGTTACTACGTGCTTGCCGATTTCAGCGCGAATTCCGATTTTCCGCGTGAGCTTGAAAGGATATTCAAGATCACGGATGGCATACTCAAATACATGATCATTAAGAAGAACAAATAGGGTGGTCGTATGAACAAGGTCATTTTGATGGGCAGGCTTACAAAGGATCCTGAACTGAGATACACTGCTTCGAGCAACATACCCAGGTGCACGTTTACCCTCGCCGTGGACAGAAGGTTCGCAAGGCAGGGCGAAGAGAAGCAGACGGACTTCTTCTCCATAGTCGCCTGGCGGAGTACTGCGGAGTTCTGCAGCAAGTATTTCACCAAGGGACAGAGGGTCGTTGTCGTTGGAAGCCTGCAGAACAGGAGCTGGGACGACGCCGATGGCAGAAAGCATTATGTGACGGAGGTAATTGCCGACGAGGTGTACTTTGCTGATTCCCGCAGGACCGAAGGAGGATCCCCGTACAGCCCGGCAGGCGCACAGGGATTCGTGCCTGCGTCGGCGGAAGGGACGGATGACGATGTCGGGTTCTTCCCTGCAGACGATGATGACCTGCCGTTCTGAAAATGGCCTTAAGGCCGGACATCGGCCGGCAACCCTGTACATGTAACGGAAAGGAGGCGTTTGGCATGTCAGCGAAGAAGGATAACAAGAGCGCTAGCAAGGACCATGACAGAAGCGAAGGCAAGGCCAATATAAAGAGAAGATCCAGGAAGAAAGTCTGCGCTTTCTGTGTTGACAAGATCACCGAAATAGATTACAAGGATGTCGCAAGATTGAGGAAATATATCTCCGAAAGGGGCAAGATACTCCCGAGGAGGATCTCCGGGAACTGTGCGAAACATCAGCGCCAGCTGACGACAGCGATAAAGAGGGCGAGGACCATCGCGCTGCTGCCGTTTACGGCTGACTGATCCATATGCGTGAATCCCTCCGGATCCATCACGGACCAGGAGGGATTTTTTATCGGCAAAACAAACGGCCGGAAGCGGTCATCCGCCGGTCCGGCCGTTGCCCTGCTCCCTGGGAGCAGGTACTGGAGGTTGGGAAACAATTATGCCTCTCCGTGCTTCTGCTGCCAGGTCTGAACGCTCCATGCCCGTTGCCTTCCATTATTTATTTACCCTTTTGACGTCCGGCAAAAACAAATACGACATTTTTTCGCTTTTCGATAACCTGGTTGGAAAAATGGGATTTTTGTTGTATTATAATATACGCCAAATCAGCCGAATTTTTCAGGAGAGCGTCAGCGCATGAAAAGGATAGGTTACCTTGGCCCTAAAGGGACATTTTCCCACGAGGCCATGAAAAAGTACACAGGGCAGGCTGCATATATATCCAGGGATTACCCGACGATCCCGGACATATTCGCTGCGATGCAGGACGGGCAGCTTGACGAGGCCATAGTGCCGATAGAGAACTCCATCGAAGGCGCCGTCAATGCGACCATGGATATGATGACACTGGACAATGGCCTGTGGATCAGGGCTGAAGTGGTCATCCCGGTGAGGGAACATCTCCTGGCCAGGAAGGGCACGGATCTTGCGGATATCAGGACAGTGATCTCGCATCCGCAGCCCCTGGGCCAGTGCAGGCGGTTCCTTTCAGAAAACCTGCCGGATGCGGTGCTGAAAGCTGCCCACAGCACTGCCGCGGCCGCAGAGGAAGTTGCCTCCGGTCCGGGCGATATGGCTGCCATAGGATCGAGGGCAGCGGCGGAGGCATATGACCTTGAGATCCTGAGAGAAGATATCCAGGACCATGACAACAACATCACCCGGTTTATCGTACTTGGCAGGAGCGATGCGGAAAGGACCGGGAACGACAAGACTTCGATCATTTTCTCCACTGAGGACAAGCCCGGCAGCCTTTACAGGGTACTGCAGATATTCAACTTGTGGGACATAAACATGACGCGCATCGAATCGAGGCCCACGAAGAACAGGCTCGGCAGGTACATATTTTTCGTGGACCTCCTGGGGCACAGGGAGGATGATGACCTCAGGGACGCCCTGACGATGGTGAAGAGGAAAACATCGTTTTTGAAGATATTGGGCTCTTACCCGGTTTCCCGCGTCGATAAAACCTGATGCAGGAAATACCAGAATGTGGTAAAATATCAGTAAACCGGGGTTGGGAGTTGAGTATATGGCACTGCCTGAAAAAGAAATAGACATAACGAGGAACATTAAGATCATTGAATGCCTCAAAAGCGAAATGCTCACTGAAGTGGCCGACCTTTTCAAGGTGCTGGCTGAAGGCACCCGGGAGGAGTTGCATGAATCGGTAGGAGATGTGCTTTCGAACATCATCCTGATAAGCTACCTGCTGGGCAAGCGTCTCGGCGTCAGCTACAATGCCGTCGAAGCAAAGATACGCAGCAAGGTCAGGCTGGGACTCGTGGAAAACAATGACGCGGAAAAATATTACGGCGACCTGTCAGAGCTTTCAAAGCATCTGGGCAGCAGCAGGAGAAAGGAGAAATAGGGGGACACCCTTTCCGGGATATGGATAGTAAGAAAATACTAAGCAGACTGATACCGCAGGTAAGCATCCACATATGGGTCATACTGCTGTTGACGGCGGTCATAGCAGTGCTGGACTGGATGGTGGCGATACCATGCTTCATCCTCTTTGCTTATCTTGCCTGGCACAACATCAAAACGAACTACAGGCGGAAGGCTGAAATATCCGAATTCATCGAGAACCTGAACCTCAATATCGACACGGCGACGAAGGATACTCTGCTCAACTTCCCGATGCCTCTGGTCATAGCTGAACCGGACGGAGCTATAATATGGTACAACTCCTCCTTCAGGGATGTTTCAGAGAACACGGAGATTTTCGAGAATGCGGTCAAGACCGTCGTGAAGGAACTTCGCAGCGAACTGCCTGTGGACAGCGAGGAGCGGAAACATATGCCGATATCCAGGCAGATAAGCCTGGACGGGCGGTACTACAATGTTCTTATCAGCGTAGCGAGGCGTGATCCGCAGGACGTGATGAGCAGCATCCTGATCCTTTATTTCATCGATACGACAGAACTCGTCACGCTGAAGCAGACATATACCGAAGAAAGGATAGTCGCCGGCATATGCGTCATAGACAATTACGACGACCTGATGCAGAGCATGGAAGATCCGCTCAAGCCGCAGATACTTGCCGAGATAGACAAGCGGGTGGTCAGCTGGTTCTCTTTCACCGACGGTATCATCAAGAAGTTCGAGAGGGACAAATACCTGTTCATATTCGAGCAGAAATACATGAAGGAGTTTGAGGAGAACAAGTTCGACATACTCGATTCCGTGAAAGAAATAAACATAGGCAACAAGCTGCCTGTCACCCTCAGCCTCGGTTTCGGGCTCAACGGCGGTACGCTGGCGGAGAACCTCCGGTATGCTGCGGCTTCCATAGACCTGGCGCTGGGCAGGGGAGGCGACCAGGCAGTGCTGAAAAACGGGGAAAACTTCAGCTTCTTTGGCGGGAAATCCAGGGAACTGGAAAAGAGGACGAAAGTGAAGGCAAGGGTCATCGCCTATGCGTTGCGCGAATTGATCGACCAGTCGGACCGGGTGCTGATCATGGGGCATGAAAACGGCGATATCGATTCGCTGGGCGCATCGCTCGGCCTTTACAGGGTCGTCCGCAGCAGGGACAGGGAGGCGTACATAGTACTGAACAGGATAAACCCCACCATCGAGAAACTGGTGGAGATGATAAGGAAAGATGAGGAATATGCCGATTTGCTCATAACCGGTAGCGAAGCCCTGGCCCTTATGACCAGGAAGACGCTCCTCATCATTGTGGACAACCACCGCAGAAGTTTTGCCGAAGTACCGGAACTGATCGACGAAAGTGAACAGACGGTGGTGATAGACCACCACAGGAGGGGCGCCGATTACATACAGGACACCGTGCTGACGTACCAGGAACCATACGCGTCTTCCACCAGTGAACTCGTCACGGAGGTCATCCAGTATATCGATGAAAAACTGAAGCTGAGCCAGGTTGAGGCAGTCGCCCTCTATGCCGGTATAGTCGTCGACACAAAGAACTTCACGTTCAAGACCGGCGTCAGGACATTCGAAGCGGCATCCTACCTGAGGCGGCAGGGAGTCGACACGGTAGTGGTCAAGAAACTGTTCCAGAACGACATCGAGACTTATTCAAAGGTCTCCTCGGTGGTCAGCAGTGCCGAACTGATAGACGGAGATATAGCGATATCGGTCTGCGGGGAGGATATCGACAATCCGCAGATGATAGCGGCAAAGGCGGCCGACGAACTGCTGAACCTTTCCGGGATATCGGCTTCGTTCGTGCTGAGCAGCGTCAACGGCGAAGTCTGGATAAGCGGAAGGTCCCTCGGAGATATAAACGTGCAAATGATACTGGAGAAGCTTGGCGGAGGAGGCCACATGTCGGTGGCCGGAGCGCAGCTTCCCGACACGGACATAAATGATGCAAAAGAGAGGTTAAAATATGCTATAATGGATTACAAGGAAGAAATGGCGAAACCGAATACATAAGCCGGAGGTTCATATGAAAGTCATATTGAAGCAGGATGTCAAGGGACTTGGAAAGAAAGACGACCTGGTCAATGTCAGCGACGGTTATGCCAGGAATTTTTTATTTCCCAGGGGTCTTGCCGTTGAGGCCAACCAAAGCAACCTGAACATCGTGAAAACCAGGAAGGAAGCTGAAAAGAGCAGAAGGGACAGGGAACTTGCACAGGCAAGGGAACTGGCCGAAGAACTCCGGGACGTGGAAGTGGTGATCAGGGCAAAGACGGGCGAAAACGGGAAACTCTTCGGATCGATCACCAGCAAGGACATTTCGGATAAACTGAAAGAGGATTTCGGGATGGACATTGACAGGAAGAAGATAGTGATACCCGATACGATCAAGACGACAGGGACATACGAGATCGACGTGAAGCTTTATCCTGAGGTGAGCGGCAGGCTGAAGGTCAGGATAGAGTCGGAGTGAGGGACCGGACCGGGACCGGTGCGGGAGCCGGGAACGGTGCGGAGAAAGAGAACAGATAACAGATATCAGATGACAGATAACCGGAGGGGTCGTAAGTGGATCTTAGTGCCTTGGGGATGGTGCCACCTCACAATATCGAGGCAGAACAGGCAGTGCTCGGCTGTATGCTGCTCGATTCCGACGTGATCCCGACAGTGACGGAACTTATCAGGAGTTCGGATTTCTACCGGGAAGACCACAGGGAAATATGCGAAGCCATAATAGATATAGTGGAAAATGCCGGACCGGTCGACATAATCACCGTGGCAGAGCAACTGCAGCAGAGGGGGACGCTTGAGAAGGTCGGGGGCATCGACTATCTTGCAAGCATCACCAGTGCCGTGCCCACCACTGCCAATGCAAGGCATTATGCGAAGATCGTCGAGGAAAAGTCCCTGCTGCGCAGGCTGATAAAGGCGGCGCAGGATATCGCCGGTATGAGTTACGATGAGGCCGAGGAAGCCGAGTTCGTACTGGACAAAGCGGAAAAGGCCATATTTGACATTATCGAGAGGAGAAGCACTCAGGGATTCACCCACATCAAGGACGTGCTCCTCGAAACTTTCAGCAGGCTGGAAGAGCTTTACAACAGCAAAAGCCCGATAACAGGGGTGCCTACAGGCTTTACGGACCTGGACATGAAAACTGCCGGGCTCCAGAATTCGGACCTCATCCTTATAGCAGCCCGCCCGGGCATGGGCAAGACGGCCATGGCGCTGAACATAGCACAGTATGCGGCAGTCCAGAAACATGTACCGGTAGCCCTGTTCAACCTCGAGATGTCCAAGGACCAGCTCGTGAACAGGATGCTGTGCAGCGAGGTCATGGTCGACAGCCACAAGATGAGGACAGGCAAGCTTGACGACGAGGACTGGAAGAAGATAGCGAGAGCCCTGGGCCCGTTGTCGGAGGCGCCCATATATATAGATGACACTCCGGGCCTCACTGTAATGGACATCAGGGCAAAATGCAGAAGGCTGAAGCTCGAGAAAAGGCTCGGGCTCGTGGTGATCGACTACCTGCAGCTGATGCGCGGAAGAGGCAGGGCGGAGAACAGGCAGCAGGAGGTATCGGAAATATCGCGGTCGCTAAAAATACTGGCTAAGGAACTGAACGTGCCGGTAGTGACCATGTCGCAGCTCAGCAGGGGGCCCGAGTCCAGGACGGACCACCGGCCGATGCTCAGTGATCTCAGGGAATCCGGCGCCATAGAACAGGATGCCGATATCGTCATGTTCCTGTACAGGGACGACTATTACAATCCGGACAGTGATAAAAAGAACATTGCCGAAGTCATCATCGCAAAACACAGGAACGGTTCTACCGGAACCATTTATCTCAAATGGTTCGGCCAATATACCAAGTTTGCGAATTTGGAAAGAGATGAAATCTATCAGTGATTATGTTCTGAAATTCCAGAAGAAGATCCTGGATACCATCCTCGCGCACAAACTGATCGAACCCGGAGAGGGCGTCGTGGCAGGTGTTTCGGGCGGACCTGACTCTGTCTGCCTTATACATGTGCTAAGTACCCTCCGGGACGAACTCGGGATGAAACTGTATGCCGTACATGTAAACCACATGCTGCGCGGTGAAGAGGCGGATACCGACGAGGAATACACGGGACGCCTCTGCAGCGGACTGGGCGTACCGCTGCATGTCCTGCGGACGGATGTGGCTGCGGTCGCCGCAGAAATGGGCATTTCTGTCGAGGAAGCCGGCAGGGAGGTCCGGTACCGCGAGTTCGGCAGGCATGCGGAAGCCGTGGGAGCAGCTAAGATCGCGGTGGCGCACAACAGGAACGACCAGGCGGAGACGGTCATGCTGAACATAATAAGGGGCACCGGGACCAGGGGACTTTGCGGCATGGAATACATGAGGGGGAACATAATAAGGCCCCTGCTTGCCACGGACAGGGAAGAGATCGAGCGGTACTGCAGGGAAGCCGGGCTTTCCCCCAGGACCGACAGCACCAACCTTGCCGGCGAGTATACACGAAATAAGGTGCGGCTCGGCCTGTTTTCCTATATAAATGAAAATTTTGGCGCCAGCATCGTCGACAGCCTCTGCAGGCTGGCGGAAAACGCCGCCGCCGACCAGCGTTACCTGGAGAAATGCGCTGCCGGGGCATTCGAATATGCCCTTCGTGAAAGCGGTGACGGGAGGGTCGGCATGGAAATCGCCAGGCTGCGGGAACTCGACCCCGCGATACTGATGCGCGTACTGAGGCAGGCAGTCATGCATGCGGCAGGGAGTGCAAAAGGAGTCGGCAGTGTACATTACCAGGCATTGTCGGACCTTGTCAGGAAGGGGACTACCGGGATGCAGGCCGAACTGCCGCGTGGTATAAAGGCATCCGTTTCATATGGCGTGCTCAACGTGTTTCACGATGGGAATCCCGGAGAAGAGGAACAGTGTCCCGCCGAATTTTCAAGGGACATTGAGGTGCCCGGTACGACGGTGGTGCCGGAGGCCGGAGCAGTTTTGGAGGCATCGGTCCACCCGGTGCTGAGTATTGATAAATATAAATCGCTGGGTTATAATCCATACGTGCAGTATTTTGATTATGATCTTCTGAAAAAGGGAATACATATTAGAAACCGCCGGCCAGGCGATATTTTCAGACCTTTTGGATCAGGCGGCACCAAAAAGCTCAAGGAATATTTCATCGACAGCAAGATCCCCCGGGAAGAGCGCAGCCGTATCCCGCTCGTATGCAAGGGGAACGAGGTCGTTTGGGTCATAGGGCATAAAATAAGTGATAAATTCAAGGTAACTGAAAATACTAAAAAAGTGCTGAAAATCGAATTCAATCGGAGGGGTCATGACTATGATGAATGATATCGAAGAGGTCCTGGTGCCGCGGGAGCAGATACAGGAGATGGTAAAAAGGCTTGGCAGGCAGATATCCGAAGATTATGACGGCAAGGAACTCGTCCTCGTCGGGGTGCTGAAGGGCGGGTTCATTTTCCTGGCTGACCTGATGAGGGAGATCACGATACCCGTCGATATGGATTTCATATCGGTTTCCAGCTATGGCGCGTCCACGAGATCTTCGGGCGTCGTCAGGATAATAAAGGATATCGATCTGGACGTCGTCGGCAAACATGTACTGATAGTCGAGGACCTGGTCGATACGGGCCTGACGCTGAGGCACCTCAGGGATCTTTTCAATACGAGGGGACCGAAAAGCGTGAAGATCTGCACCGCCTTCGACAAGCCGTCGAGGAGGAAGGTGGAGATCGAAGTCGAGTACAAGGGCATAGAAGTGCCTGACAAATTCATCGTAGGCTATGGCCTGGACTATGCAGGCAAATACCGGAACCTTCCGGACGTCTGCACGCTTCGGGAAGAGGTCTACGAAAAAAAGCACTGAAGGCAGACAAAAAAACGGCGCCGGTGGTATATATGTGTTAGGACCCCAGCGTCCGTTGTGTTTATAAATAGTTTATGTTAATATAATATAATCTGAAAAGAAGACTGAGCCATTGATGGGCCAGGAGGGAGATATTTGAAGTATTTCAGGAACTTAAGCTTTTATATAGTGTTATTGGTGCTGGCGCTTTTCCTGGTGACTATCTATTCCGGTTCCGGGAATCCGGTACAGCTCAGCTATACCCAACTGCTGGCACATATAGAGAACAGCAACGTGCAGAGCATAGTGCTCAAGGCTGATGAAGCGACAGTCGAACTGATCACGCCAAACAAGGGATCCAGGACAAATGTGTATACCGTTTATATACCGTCGGTCGATTCGTTTACCGAATTGGTGACGCAAGCCTGGAAAGAGGGGAAGGTCAAGGATTTCAGGGGAGAGAAGCCGTGGACGGCGCCCTGGTGGATATCGATACTGCCTTCCCTTGGCCTTGTGATCATAATCGTTATCTTCTGGGTGTTCTTCCTGCAGCAGTCGCAGGCCGGAGGAGGAAACAGGGTCATGTCCTTCGGCAAGAGCCGCGCCCGGATCAATACCGATGAAAAGAGGAAAGTGACATTCGATGACGTGGCCGGTGCTGACGAGGAAAAGGAAGAACTCAAGGAGATCGTGGAATTCCTCAAATCTCCGAAAAAGTTCATAGAACTGGGAGCCAGGATACCCAAGGGCGTGCTGCTGGTGGGCCCGCCCGGCACAGGTAAGACGCTGCTTGCAAAGGCCGTATCCGGTGAAGCAGGAGTCCCGTTCTTCAGCATCAGCGGTTCGGACTTCGTCGAGATGTTCGTAGGTGTAGGCGCATCGAGGGTTCGTGACCTTTTCGACCAGGCAAA
>DGEQ01000018.1 GCA_002386045.1 Hungateiclostridiaceae bacterium UBA3922
TGGTATCGGCGGAGGGATTTGAACCCCCGACATTGCGGTTATGAGCCGCATGCTCTAGCCAACTGAGCTACGCCGCCATCTCTCTGCCGGCCTGCAACGTATGCAGACCTGCCTGCGACCTGCAACCGCCTGTCCGCCTTGCTTTTGGCGTCAGCGGACCCGTGTCGGCCGGTCACGCTTTACTATTGTAGCAGATAAAGCAACATAAAGTCAATAGCAAAGTTGCAACCATTATTTACAAATTCGCGGCGATACTGTCCCAATAATATTTTACCACAGAAAAACGCTTTTGTCTCCGGTATTTACATGTTTGCGAATAAATAACACATCATTACTCATAATATTTTACCGAAATTACAAAGAACCACCTTGGAACGGAGGTCGCATATGTCTGACAGGGATGAGATTTTCGAGAGGATCAATGAACTGGCCCAAAATATCGATGAGGATCTCGAGTTTACCGATATCGAGCAGGTCGAGGAATTCCTGGATAACGTGGAGAACCAGCAGTACGAGGAATACGACGAGATCGAAAGGCTTTATAATGAGCTGATGGAACTCTCTTTCTATGACGATGAAGAGAATGAACAATAGCGGCCGTCTTCAGTCCGGCCGCAATCGACCGCAGTTCGGCGGATTCCTGTCTTTTTCGCAGACCGTTGACCTCTTTTCATCAGTCACAGTCTCATTAGCCACTGGCTGAACAGCCGCCCCTTAGGCGACCGCTGCTCATTACCCGGAACACGCCGTGTTTTCAGACATCGCTTTCCGCCTTTTCAGTCTTTCCTCGCGCCTCCGGGCGGCAGCCTCGAATTCCCTCTTTTCTTCTTCCGTTTCGGGGGACAGGCCGCACACTTCCACGGGCTTTCCTTCGGAATCGACCGCGACGAATGTCAGGTATGCCTTGCTGTTGAATTCCCTGTTTCCCGTCAGGAAATCCTCTGAATAGACATCTACGCGCACTTCCATCGAGGTCCGCCCGACCCAGGTCACTTTTGCCCTAAGGATCACGGCCCTGCCCTGCTTTACAGGATGCCTGAAATCGACGCTGTCGATGCAGGCCGTCACGACAGCACGGTTACTATGCCTCTGGGCGGCCATCGCGCCTGCCACGTCGATGAAGTGCATGAGCCTGCCGCCCAGCAGATTGCCGAGCAGGTTGGTATCATTGGGCAGCACCAGTTCTGTCATCTCTACCATGGATTCGCGCGGTGTTTTTGCTCTCATATCCACTCCCTCAATCCTTTCCTTTATAGCTGAAAAACTCGTCTTTGCTGACCATATATCCATATGTGCCCGGATGCCCGCCATAACCGAATCGGGGCGCTCCGGTCCCGGTCCGTCCGCCGGGCACTGTCATCGGCAGGGCCATCCAGTGCCGGATAACATGCCGTTTTTTATTCATACCAATGTTTCCGGATTTTAAACCCGTAAAGTTACGTTTGCAGACGACTGCCGTCCGCCTGCCCCCGGACTGCCCCCCGCCGGTTCAGTCCAGCCCCTGTGCGGCAGCCTTCAGTGCCTCCATATCCCTGATCCTCACCGACGACCTGTGGAAATCTATCATCCCCTCGTCCCGCATCCTGCACATCTCCCGTGACAGGGAAGGCCTGGCCACATTGAGGAAGTCCGCCAGTTCATTCCTGTTCATCGACAGCATGAATGTCGTTTTCCCGTTTTTCTTATATTGCTCCAGTAAAAAGCTCGCAATCCTGCCCCGTATGCTCTTTATAGACAGGTATTCCAGCTGGCGGTTGAGCGTCAGCGCTTTGCGGGACAGTATCCCGAGCATGTTCATGATCAGTTTCGTATGGGCGATGCAGGATCGCGAACATTGCCCCACAAGTTTGTCAGCCGGCACATACATAACCGTGCAGTCCGTGTGTGCTATTATGGTCGCAGGCCATTTGCGCGCACCAGTGAACGCGGCCATTTCACCGAACAGTTCTCCCCTTCCGAGGATGTCGAAAACCAGCCTCTCACCGGCTACATTCTCCTTGACCACGGCCACCTGCCCGTCGACCACCACGCCGATGCCCTCGAATGGGTCCCCCGCCATGTTGATGACATCGTTCCTGCCGAAGCTGCGGACCCGGAAATCAAGGCATGTCAGGAGCGCCGACAGTTCCTCGCCGTTCATTTCCCTGAAAAGCATGCAGTCCCTGGCCGTGTTTTTTATCATTTCTATATGCTTTAGCTCCACTCATCTCACCTTTTATTTACTTTTTGTAACCTTAGTTACAGATTTGATACCTGGATTATACTACAATAGACTTGTCAAGACAACAGGGCCGGCAGCCGCGAGCGGATACATATGATGGCGCGGGCCGGCCGGGATCGGGCTGACAAACCGGCGGCACAGCGTTTTGGCCGCCGGGCCGGAAAAATACATGGCAACATTACGAAAGGGGAGTATCGAATGAGCAGTATGTTTTGTTTTCAGTGTGAACAGACCGCAGGCGGAAAGGGATGCACAAGGGCAGGTGTCTGCGGCAAAACCGCGGAAGTGTCCAATAGCCAGGACGAACTTACCGGAGCGTTGATCGGCCTCGCAAGGGCGGCAGAGAAAACCTCACCGGCAAGGAATACGGATGAACTGATGCTGGAGGGGTTGTTTACCACTATCACCAATGTGAATTTTGACAAGGAACGTGTCGATGATGTGACCAGGCGGGTCAGGGAAGAAAAAGCGAGGCTCGGCGGCGCCGAGGATTTCCCTGCCGACAGGCTCTGGACCGGCGATGAGGATATAGTATCGCTGCGCTCGACCCTGCTGCTGGGTCTGAGGGGCATGGCAGCATATGCATACCATGCTTTTGTTCTCGGCAGGGAGGACAGGGAAGTAATGGCCTGGTTCTACAAGGGAATGAGAGCCCTGGGAGAAGAGCATTCGGTCGAGGAATGGCTGGACCTGCTCATGGAATTCGGGCATGTCAACCTCAGGTGCATGGCTCTGCTGGACGGCGCGAACACCGGTGAATTCGGGCATCCTGTGCCGACAAAAGTCTCGCTGACGGTCGAGAAGGGACCGTTTATAGTAGTCAGCGGTCACGACCTGCATGATCTGAAGCAACTGCTCGAACAGACCGAGGGCAGGGGGATCAACATATACACCCACGGTGAAATGCTGCCGGCCCACGGGTATCCGGAACTTAAGAAATACTCCCACCTGAAGGGCAACTTCGGCACGGCATGGCAGAACCAGCAGAAGGAATTCGCCGATGTACCGGGAGCATTCCTGTTCACCACCAACTGCCTCATGCCTCCGAAGCCGTCCTATGCCGACCGTGTTTTCACGACGGCAGTGGTCGCATACCCGGGACTTGTCCACATACCTGAAGTCAATGGCAAAAAGGATTTCGGTCCCGTGATCGACAAGGCGCTCGAACTGGGCGGATGGCCTGAAGACAGGCATTTCACCGGCATAAACGGCGGTTCGTGGGTAATGACCGGCTTCGCGCGCAACACCGTACTGGGTGCCGCAGAAACTGTCATTGAGGCCGTAAAAAGCGGAGCCATCAGGCACTTCTTCCTGGTAGGCGGCTGCGATGGGGCAAAACCGGGCAGGAATTATTACACGGAGTTCGTGAAGAATACGCCGAAGGATACGGTTATCCTGACGCTCGCATGCGGCAAGTTCCGGTTCAACGACCTTGACCTGGGCGAGATCGGCGGATTGCCGAGGATCATGGACATGGGCCAGTGCAATGACGCCTATTCCGCGATCCAGGTGGCGATAGCGCTTGCCGGGGCGTTCAACTGCACCGTGAACGAACTGCCGCTGACGCTCGTGCTGTCATGGTATGAGCAGAAGGCAGTCTGCATCCTGCTGACGCTGCTGGCGCTCGGGCTTAAAAACATATACATCGGCCCGTCACTTCCGGCATTCTTCTCATCCAACGTGCTGAAAGTGCTGGTCGACAAGTTCGGGATCAAGCCGATATCCACTCCCGAGGAAGACCTGAAGGCGATCCTGGGATGATGGGTGACCAGGGCACACGCCCTGCAGGGTTTAGTATAAAAGGAGCCTGTATAGTCCAGTACTGACAGGCTCCTTCTCTATTGCCGGCAACCGCCGTTATCGCCGATAAATGCTGTTATTGCCGGTAGTTTTGCTATCGACGGCAACTGTTCATCCGTAAGATCCTTAATCAGCCGATCCGTCAGCCACACCGATCATCCCGGCCGTATCAACCGATGGCATCACGGCATCCAGTTTTATCCCGGAATCCACAGTAACATCCGTAAGTTCAAAAGCCTTGACATCAGTCATGAAATATTCCTTCACGCTGTCTTCGCCGATGTTTCCCCCGAAATCCATGCCCGCAGGATCGGCGATATCACCAAAGTAATCTTCCGGTGCACTGAAATTAGGCTCGAAACTGACCAGCACGCCATTCCCGTCCTGCAGGCCGGCGCCGCCGTCACCCCGATCCGGCAGGAGCTGTATCCCGTGCCGGCTGGACGTATTGGTGCTCCCATACCACCTGGTTCGCTCATCCTGCGGCGCTTTTTTCACATCCGCCAGGCTCCCGCGGTTAAACTCCGTTACGTTCCCGCGTTTATCTTCCGTCCTGTTCCCGCGGTCATCTTCGATATATCGTTCGTAGCTCCTGTAGTATGTCCCGCTGCTCCTGTCACTGCCCTCATTTATTTTTTTGAACACATTGATGATCACAATGAAAAGAAAAACGATAAAAATGAGTCCGCTCAAAGAATACCACCCCGTTAAATTATACGTTTCGAGGAAGCAGTATGCATCCCATCCAGTCCGGCATTGCGGGATCACGGGCAATAGCTGCCTTTATCGGCAATGGCCGGGGGCAATTACATAAAACCTTACAGATCAGCCAATAATATTATCGGTGATATTATGGAAAGGTTCAACAAGTTCATAGACACGGTCATGGAGTTCCTGATCATCAGCATACTTTTCCTGATATTCCTGCCGTTCAGGATCATATACAGCCTGAGCGGCAAATCGGCGTCATCCAGGTAATACGATCCTGCACGCCGACCAGATAATGTTACATCAAGATAATTGATTGTTTCTCATCTTTGTAGTATAATCATGTGTGCGCAGCTATTCCGTCCATACGGAGGTTTTGACATGGCGCATGACGTGCCTGCCCGTCGGCTCCTCACGCATGAGAGGTTCATGGCTGAGGCGCTGAGGGAGGCAGAGAAAGCCCGTAAAAAAGCCGAAGCACCGGTGGGAGCGGTCGTGGTCAGGGACGGCGTGATAATAGCCAGGGGCCACAACGAAAAGGAGTCGAAGGACGACCCCACGCTCCACGCAGAAATGACGGCGATCAGGCGTGCCTGCAAAAAGCTGGGCACATGGAGATTGACAGACTGTGACCTTTATGTTACGCTGGAACCCTGCACGATGTGTGCCGGGGCGATCATCCAGGCACGGATAAGGACGCTGTATATCGGGACGTCCGACCTGAAGGCCGGAGCCGCAGGCTCAGTGCTGTCTCTTATACACATCT
>DGEQ01000032.1 GCA_002386045.1 Hungateiclostridiaceae bacterium UBA3922
AGCCGGTATCTGAGGCGGATGAGCCTTATGCCCTTGACAGTCAGTTGGATGCAGCCATGACACCGGATCCGGATACGGCTGCCGTTCCGGATGAAAGCCCGGCATCCGCGGTTGAAGCGGACCAGGCACCGGAAACCCGGGACTTCCGGGATGCGGGGACACAGAAGCCCGCATATGCCGGGGACAATTACCTGGAACAGATATACCTGGACTATGTGGCACATGATGATGAAAATACAGGTCTGCCGGAAGAAGCCGGTGAAATGACCGGTGCAGCCGCGGAGAACATAGAAAAATCTGTTGACAGTGCTGAAAATATTGATAAAATGGGTATAGAAAATAAAGTTTACAATAGCGAAATTATGACTTTAGAAGAGTGCATAGATGAGGCTTTCCGGCTCAGGGAAGCCGGCGATCTCGAGGGAGCGATACTGTATTTCATGTACGCTCTCGACAAGAAGCCTCATAGAGAGCTTACCTTCTGGATAATACTTGACATATGCGTCATGTATAAATCACTTGGTCAGCAGGACCTGGCACTGGAAATACTCAACGGCTATTACGAGGCTTACGGCGACACAATGGACGGCCGTCTCAGGGATGAGATCGTCAGGAATCTGACTGATGCAGGGGTCTGACAGGCAATATGGTCTGTTACAATATTAAGGAGGGTATCTTTAAATGAAGAAGACTCAAAAAATACTTGGATTGCCTATCATCAGCATATCCGACGGCATGGAGGTCGGAAAGGTCAAGAGCATAATAATAAACGCTGAGAAGGGAGCCATTGACTATATTGTTGTCGACAGCGGGATACAGATATTCAGTGCCAGGGTGATAGCAACAGAAGATATACTGGGAATCGGCGAATACGCTTTGACAATAGAGAATGAAGATGTTATATCGGATATCAGCAAGATACCTTCTGCGATCCAGCTCCTGCAGAAAGACATCAGGGTAAAGGGAACAAAGGTACTCACCAAAAAGGGCAGGCTGATAGGCGAGATAGGCGACATATACGTGGATGAGAATGATGGATGCAAGATAACGGGCCTTGAATTCATAGCCGACATAACTCAGAAGCAGATACGCCTCATACCGAGAGACTCGGTGATAACATTCGGGAAAAACCTCACCGTAGTGACGGAGGACATCGAATCCAGGCTCCTCGACACACCCTCGCAGCTTGACAGCGACATCGGGACTATTGATCCCGAAAAAAAAAATATTTATGAATTAACGGAACAGCCGGTCACACAGAACGTGGACCCGGAATCGATAACCGACCTTTTTGGCGGGCCGGAGGCAGGTGATCCGGCAGACGCGCTTGCAGAGACAGCGGCCGTTACCGTTGACGCCGGGGATCTGACCGGAGGAGGATCCGGACCTGGAACTGCCGGAGATGCGGTCGTTTCGCCCGAACCCGCGGAACAGCCCGTCGAAGACAACAGGGACAACGCATCAGTCCTGTTCGAGCAGAGGCAGAGACAGTACCTTAAAGGAAGGTACGCAACAAAGACCATAACTGACAGCGAAGGAAACGTGATCATATACGAGGGGATGCAGATAGACGACGCTGTTATCGATGAAGCCAAGAGGAAGGGCAGGCTTGTGGAACTGGTGATGAACAACAGGGCATGAGTGGTGTGAAAAGTATAAAGTACTGAGTACTTTATACTTTTTTGATAGATAACAAAAGAAAAGACTGCGGAGTGTTTACTGTGAAGAAAGCCGGTAATAAACTGCTGATCTTTTTCCTAATACTGGTACAAAGCTTGCTGGCAATGGCGGTAGGGATTGCTGTTCTTTATAATGCCTCCGGCAGCGATGTCCCGGCCAATGTATATGCAGGAGACCTGGACATAGGGGGCAGGGGATACGAAGAGGCTGCCAGGGCCATAGAAGCGGATTACGAGGCCAGGTTTGGGACCTGGAACATCCGGTTGATGGCAGATGACGATACGATCTACGAGATACCCTTCTCAAGTATAGACGCTGCAGTAGACGGCATGGCAACGCTGGAGCCGCTGATGTCCATCGATGGGATAGGGGGCATGACCCGCCTTATCAGGACCCATTTCGGGAATCACACCACCGTTCTGTCACCAGTTATAAAATTTAATGAAAGTAAGCTCAGGATGAAGCTTATAGATCTGTCTGAGAGCATCAACAGGGACCCGGTCGACGCCCGGATCTATTACAGGGACGGGCTCATCGAAAAAGAACCGGATGATCCCGGCGTGTCTCTCAATGTCAACAACGCAGCGGATCTCATCCGCAGGCAGCTTGCCACAGACCCTTTCGCCGTGATAGATCTCAGGGCGGGGAAGGCACTCGACACTGTTTATGCGGATGTAACGATGAAGGATTTTGACGCGATACAGGTAGTACTTGGAGAATATTCGACGAGCATAAAAGATCCGGCGCTTGATGACAGCGTAGAGAGCGCAGTGGAAAGCATAAACGGTATCGTACTCGCTCCGGAAGGGGATGCTTCGGGCAGAAGCGAGTTCTCGTTCGTTGAAACGATAATCTCTGCCGACCCGGGTGCAGTCTTTGATGAAGGCTACTGCCAGGTGGCGTCGACCATGTATGCCTCACTGCTCAGGGCAGGCATACCGGCAGAAAACATAACGAGACTGCCTCACAAACTGACAGTGGACTACATCGAACCCGGGCTGGATGCAATGGTTGCCGCCGATGCATACGATCTCAGGTTCCGGAACCCGTTCAGCAATACAGTGGCAATTTACGCGGTGAAACGGGGGACCGTCGTGACAGTGGCGATCGCCGGAAGCCGCGATGACAGGCCTGACAGGAGCGTGATCAGTACACAGATCGTGAACAAGTCGTCTCCGCCTGTATACTACGTGGAAAACAGGGACCTGGCGCCGGGTGAGCAGGTGGTCCTGGATCCCGGAAAAGAAGGGATCACGGTCAGGGTCTACAGGAATGAAGAACTGATCAGCACGGATTCGTACGAAGCGGAATCTTCCATCGTGCAGATCGGTCCGCAGGCGGATCCCGGAAGCAAAAACAAGTGAGCATTACGGAGTCCGTCCGACGGATCGGGGGAAACAACGGTAAATAAGCAATAAGCCCAGATAAAAAAGTGATGTGCGGAAAACACCACATCACTTTTTATACGGTTTTATCCGGATTCCGATACCGGTATCCTTGCGCCGGCCTGATACTCAATAATACTTTCTCAGAACTTCAAGCGCATTGCTTTCTATTATTTTCTCGCCGTGCTCGTTAAGGTAGCCTTCCATGAAGTTTATGTTCGGTACCTTGACGCCGTATTCCGAAAGGGTCAGTTCGAACAACTTTATGCTGTAAGAATGAAGGCCGCTCTTCGAGAGTATGAGATAATAGGAATCTTTGCACCTGTACAGAGTGCTTTCACCGCTGTAACGGGTCTCCAGCCTGCGTGCGAGTTCGCATATGTCATCAATGGACCTGAAGGCATATACCAGGAACGGAGAGGAAACCCTCCTGCTCCTCTTCTTTACCCGCAGATCGCTTCTTCTCATCCTGTTTTTTATATACTTGTGGATGGATTCGAACTCTCCCTCATCGTCGATCCTGGTGATATTTATGACGAAGCCCTCGTCCGAATCCGGCACAGGCTCAATGATCAGCTGTGAATCGGCAAGGCTGAAACCAAGCTGTTCTTCCGCCTGTTCCATGAGGTCCCAGAAGAATTCCTGGGCTGCTGGTGAATTGTAGTTGAGCGCGTTCAGATCCACGTTCCTCTCTTCGAGGTCATTATATGTTATTGTCACCCTGATGATGTTATCTCCTATTCTTTCGATCTTCATGGCAACTCCGTTCTTGTTGGCATATTTTCCATAATGCCCTGATTATTTTATATCCTAATTCAATTATACTTCTTTATCGATGAAAAGAGAAGTATATTATTCTTATCCTGCTTACCGACATGCACTGAATGGCCTGTATCAGGCATTTTCGGGATCCACTGTCGCCTGCACGGGACCCGGAAATAACTTCACGGGCTTGCAGTCGAGCCTGTGCGGCCTTTCGGCAGAACGGTCTTCCAGCAGAAAAAACAAGGCGGCGGGTGATATCCCGACCGCCTCGTCCGACTTCGGAAGAACCTGTCAGTTAGCCTTGATTTCAGTCCAGATGCGGTTGTATACCTTGTTTATTTCATCGCCCGGGTACTCGAATATCTCGCAGTTGGCCAGCTGTTCCTCTGTCGGGTATGCCGTTGAATTTGTTATCTTGTCCGGGTCAAGCATCTTCATCGTCTCGACGTTGGGTGTGGCATAGCCGATGTAATTCACGTTCCTGAGGGACATCTCGGGCTCACACAGGAAGTTTATGAACAACTCGGCTTCTTCCTGGTGTTTGCTCGTGTAAGGTATCACCATCGAATCGAACCAGTAGTTGGATCCTTCCTTCGGGATCGCATAGTCAAGGTTTTCATTTTCCTGCATGGCGATGAGCGCGTCCCCGGACCATACGACTGCCAGCGCAGCGCTTTCGGCGATCATCATGTCCTTTGCTTCGTCGACGAGGTACGCAAGCACGAGCGGTTTCTGCTCGATCAGCTTCTGCTTGGCTTCCTCGAGTTCATCGATGTTCCTGGAATTCATGGAATAGCCGAGCATTTTGAGTGTTATGCCGATACTGTCCCTTTCGCTGTCGGACATGATGATCTGTTTTGCATATTTTTCATCCCACAGTATCTTCCAGCTGTCAACGGGTTCCGTCACCATGGTCTTGTTGTACAGTATACCGACCGTGCCCCACAGGTAAGGAACGGAGTACTTGTTTTCCGGATCGAACGAAAGGTTCTTGAACTGGTCGCCTATATATTTATAATTGGGGATATTGTCCATGTTGATTTCTTTCAGCAGGCCTTCGTCCATCATCCTCTTTATCATGTAATCCGACGGTATGGCGATATCGTAATCGGAACCGCCGCTCTTGATCTTGACATACATGTCTTCATTGGTCGTATAGGTTTCGAGATTGACCCTGATATGCGGATACTTTGCCTCAAATTCTTCTATCACAGATTCTTCGATGTAGTCCCCCCAGTTGAAGAAGTTGAGGACCACTTTTCCTGTCTTTTCGCCGCTGCCAGAGCCAGGCGAACCGCAAGCTGAAAGTGTAACTGCTACTGTGATCAGCAGTACTGCAAAAGTTGTGATTCTTTTTTTCATTTCCATTCCTCCTCCACTGATGTAGTAGTTGAACACTCCGGCTTGTAGAAAGCTTACCTGCCCGCAGTGTTATATATTTATCAACGGGGCTTCGTTCCTGCCGTTCGTGGCAGACCGCTTGTTCACGATCAGCAGCAGGACCAGCACCACGATGAACATGAGTGTAGACAGGGCGTTGATCTTGGGACTGATGCCCAGCCTTGCCATTGAGTATATCGTGATCGACAGGGTTGACACCCCCGAGCCGGTGGTAAAGAAGCTTATTATAAAATCATCCAGCGACAGCGTGAAAGCCAGCAGGAACCCCGTCACGACGCCCGGCATTATCTCGGGAAGGATCACCCTGAAAAAGGCGTACAGGGGTTTTGCCCCGAGGTCCAGCGCTGCCTCGTACATGTGCTTGTTAAGCTGTTTCAGCTTAGGAAGCACCGAAAGCACCACGTACGGTATGTTGAACGTTATGTGGGCCAGGAGCAGTGTTGTGAAGCCCAGGTCCAGCCTGATGAAAACGAACAGGATCATCAGCGAGATACCTGTCACTATGTCGGGGCTGACCACCGGGAGGTAGGTCAGGTTCATCACGAAGGACTTTAGCACCTTTTTCATGCTGTGTATCCCGACAGCCGCTGCCGTGCCGGTTACGGTCGCTACTATTGCCGACAGCAGTGCTATTATTATCGTATAGTAGAGCGACGACATGACCTGCCTGTCCTTGAAAAGCTGCCCGTACCACTTCATCGTGAAACCGCCCCAGTGGCCGCGTGACTTCGAATCGTTGAAGGAAAAGACGATCAGCGTCAGTACCGGCGCATACAGGAATACAAATATGATGATGAGGTATATCTTTTTTAGCACCTTCAAAACAGTCCACCTCCTGCGCCTTCCTTGTCATATTTCGTCATGATGCCCATGCTCAGCAGTATCAGCAGCATCATGATGATCGAAACGGCCGATCCGAAGTTCCAGTCATATACCCTCATGAACTGGTCTTCGATCAGGTTGCCTATGAGCATGTACTGACTGCCGCCGAGAAGTTTCGAGATTATGAAGGTCGTAACGGCTGGCATGAATACCATTGTCACACCTGAAACCACCCCTGGGATGCTTAGGGGGAATATGACCTTCCGGAATACCGTGATCCTGTCCGACCCAAGGTCTTCGGCGGCTTCGATCAGGCTCCTGTCGATCTTCCTGAGCACCGAGTATATCGGGAGCACCATGAAGGGCAGGAAGTTGTAGACCATGCCGAGGATCACTGCAAAATCCGTGTAGAGCAGGTGTACCTGCGGCAGGCCCAATGCTCCGAGGACCGAATTTATCACGCCTTTGCGATCCAGCAGCGTCATCCATGCATATGTCCTCAGCAGGAAGTTCATCCACATCGGTACGACCAGCAGCAGGACAAGTATGCTCTTATTGCTCATATCCTTGCCGGCGAGTATCATCGCCACAGGATATCCAACGATAAAGCAGACGACCGTGCTTACCAGCGCGAGCACCACTGATCTCCACAAAACCTTGAGATACGTGGGTTCCAGGACCCTTATGAAGTTGTCCATGGTCAACACCGGCGTACCATCCACCGTTTTGGTGAAACTGTAGTAAAGTACCAGCAGCAGCGGCACGATGGTGAATATGATCATCCAAAGTATATATGGATATGAAACCCATGTCTTTTTCATACGGCAGACACCTTTTTCATTATTTGGATATCCTGCGGATGTATATACATGCCCACTTCCGTATCGACCGGGGCCATCCTTGTACTGTGCACTATCCAGCTGTAACCGTTGTGGTCGTCTACCTGCATTTCGTAATGGACGCCCTTGAATATGACCGATTTGACGATTCCCTGGAGCGGGCTTTCATCCCTGGCCACCAGTTTTATGTCTTCCGGGCGCACGACCACGTCCACATCCTCGTTTATTCCGAAGCCCTTGTCGACGCATTCGAACTCGCAGCCTGCGAACTTCACCCGGTAGTCGCGCAGCATGATGCCGTCGATAATGTTGCTTTCGCCTATGAAGTCGGCAACGAACGCATTTTTGGGCTCGTTGTATATATCCTCGGGAGTCCCTATCTGCTGTATCGTGCCGTTCTGCATCACGACGATGGTGTCCGACATCGTCAGGGCTTCCTCCTGGTCGTGCGTAACATATATGAACGTTATCCCGAGTTGTTTCTGCATCCTTTTGAGTTCAAGCTGCATTTCCTTGCGCAGCTTGAGGTCCAGCGCGCCGAGGGGCTCGTCCAGCAGGAGCACCTCCGGCTCGTTGACCAGGGCGCGCGCTATGGCGACCCTCTGCTGCTGGCCGCCGCTGAGCGAATCCACGGAACGCTTTTCAAAGCCTTCCAGGTTCACCAGGTGCAGCATCTTGGAAACCTTTTCGCGGATCACGTTTTTGTCCAGTTTTTTGATCCTGAGCCCGAATGCGATGTTCTCAAACACATTCATATGGGGAAACAGGGCGTATTTCTGGAAAACGGTATTTACCTTCCTTTTGTACGGCGGCACATCGGTGATGTCGACGCCTTCGAACAGGATCCTGCCCGAGGTGGGTTTCTCGAAACCGCCGATCAGGCGAAGGGTAGTAGTCTTTCCACAACCGCTGGGACCCAGGAACGTAATGAACTCATTCTGACGGATATACAGGCTGATGCCTTTCAGGGCTTCCGTCCCGTCATAGTCTTTTACCACGTCCACCAGTTCGATTATGTGTTTTGACATAGTGCATACTCCTTATCCCAAATAGTCAGGTATGCCGGTGTTGTCATGGCAGTTCAGAAACTGGGAGGGGTGGATACCCACAATACCTTTGCCTCTGTTTTCCCGGCGTTTGATATATAATGGACGAAATTAGGCTTGTAATAGAAACTTTCGCCTTTTTTCGCCCGGTATTTCCTTCCTGCCAGGTGCACGAACACACTTCCTGACAGCACATAGCCAAACTCCTCTCCCTCGTGGGGATCATCCACTTCCGAGGACCCTCCGGGGGCGAGTTCCAGCAGTATCGGCTCCATGTGGTTTTTCTGCGAATCAGGCACTATCCACCTGATCACATGCTTCAGATCGTCGTTTTCCTTGACGAAGACGTCATCCTTTCTGAATACCACCTTTTCATCGTAACTGTCGTTAAAAAAGTCCCTCAGGTTTGTTCCGAGGCACTGCAGTATGTCCACGAGGGTCGCTATCGACGGGGAGGTGAGGTCCCTCTCGATCTGCGAAATGAAGCCTTTCGAAAGTTCGCTCCTGTCTGCAAGCTCCTCCTGCGTCAACCCGTTCTTGATCCTCAGCATCTTGATTTTGTGGCCTATCTGCATACCATAATTTCCCTTTCGGCACCCGGCCGACTGCCGGATCTATTTACTTTATAAGTTATATCTAAACATTTTGTTTACAAACACTAAACAAAATGCAAAAAGCAATTTATTATAATCACATAATATATTTGCTGTCAATAATATTTTTCAAAAAAATAATCAAAGATATAACGGGTGAACAGGCGTGATATGAAGATCCGGGCCTGCAGGCCTGCAGCCGGCATCTCAGTTCCCGGCAGGTACGCTGAAAGTACCTGCTGACCGGTAGGTAACAGGCGTTTGGGCGCAGATGGACAGACGGACATGCCGATTCGCCAGATTTTTCATTTATCAGAATGCTTTTGATGATGTTCGGTTAACAAACAGCATTGGGTTACCGGATATCGATATAAGACAACAGGAGAAAGCCAGCTGCAGTCCGAAGCATGCTTACGACCTCAGGATGTCGATAATGTTTACTGCTTTGTCCACGTAGACTCTTTGCCGCATGTTGAGCACCGGCGTGAGCAGTTTGAGGAATTTCAGCACGTCTTCGTGTTCAGGCCGGTTCCTGTGCATGCTGCCGACATGCCGTTTCAGTTCCCTGTACGCACTGCTGAAGCGGATGCCCTGTTCGAATGCAGCGCTGAAAGTCCCGTCTCTCGTCTGCGGGATGAACCTGGATATCGTCGTGAGGATCTCACGCATGAGGGAGAGCCTGTCGGGAAGGACAGTCTGCTCCGGACCGTCGTCGGCGTTCCTCTGGCTGTTGCTGTACAACTGTTTCACTTTCTGGATCGTAAGCAGCCCGTTAGTAATATCTTCCAAGCTAATGGAGTTTTTCATCGTATCACCGTTCTTTTCATGTTATGGCGTACATTTGAGCGGTGAAGCAAAATCGCCGCCTATGTTCATATTATGTAAAACCGGCGGCGATGTTCCATCAGCGGCTATTTTCAGGAATGGACCTATTTCCGGAATTAAGATATGTAATTAGGAATTCTCCGGGTGATGGTTTCCGGCAATGGATTCTGTGTCAGACTGGCTACAGCAGGACGCTGTGCCGGCTGTTTTTTTACAACGGAAAGTTTCTGTCAAGCTTCCTGTGGGTGAAAGACCTCCTCTTTTCAGCGTAGTCTGAGACTATCTGGCCGTTGCCCAGGAGCATGTATTTGTATATTACAAGGCCGTCCAGGCCGACAGGGCCCCTTGCGTGGAGTTTTCCGGTGCTGATGCCGACTTCCGCGCCCAGTCCGTAGCGGAACCCGTCGCTGAACCTGGTGGAACAGTTCCAGAAAACATTGCCGGAGTCGACCAGGGACATGAACTTCGCTGCATTTTCCCTGTCGCCGGTCACTATGGCGTCGGTATGTCCCGATCCATACGTGTTGATATGGTCTATGGCCTCGTCAAGGCTGCCGACGACCCTGACAGAGAGCTTGTAATCCAGGTATTCAGTCCGCCAGTCATCTTCCGTAGCGGGGCTTACGTCTATTATTGCCGCTGTTTCACTGCAGCCGTACAATTCGACA
>DGEQ01000152.1 GCA_002386045.1 Hungateiclostridiaceae bacterium UBA3922
AGATGTGTATAAGAGACAGGGTCTGAGAAAAACAAGCAGGTGCAGACGCTGCTGGGCAGGGAGAGCACGTACAAAGAGGGTATAGACCTGCTAATAGCTTTCAGGAAGGAAATGTTCGGGCAGATAACCCAGATAGTCAACGGGTATCCCGAAGAGGCATTCTGGCAGATGCCTTATGCCAACGCGGATGGTTATCACAGCAAGACACTGGCATATTCCATCTGGCATATTTTCAGGATCGAGGACATCGTGGCTCATACGCTGATCGCCAACGATGAACAGGTATTTTTCAGGGGCGGTTACCAGGCCAGGATCGGCTCGCCGATCAGTACGACAGGCAATGAACTGCAGGGTGAGGAGATAGCATCTTTTTCAAAAATGGATATACTCGCTTTATATGACTATGCAAAGGCGGTCATGTTTTCCGTGGATGAACTCCTGCAGGGCCTGGATTACGCCGGGATGAAGAGGAAGTTCACGGAAGCGGACAAGGAAAGGATCGCGGCTTCAGGATGTGTAAGCACGGACGGCAGGGCTGCCTGGCTCATCGACTACTGGTGCGGGAAAGATGTCCGCGGCCTTATAAAGATGCCTTTCAGCAGGCACTGGATAATGCATGTCGAGGCGATGCGGCGCATCAAAAACAAGCTTTGCAGGGACGCGCGCAGGGGTGTGGACCCGGTCGCATACTGCGGACTTTCCTGCAACCACTGCTTCCTTACTGAATGGTGCGGTTCGTGCAGGACGAAATACAATACCTGCTCTTATGCCACTATCTTTGAGGACAGGAGATGCCCCAATGCGGCCTGCTGCCAGGAGAAGGGGCTGGACGGCTGCTACGAGTGCCCGGAGCTTGAATCATGTACGAAAGGTTTTTACGAACCGGGCAATGACGGCGCGAATGCCGCCAGGGCACAGGCCATGTTTATAAGGAAGTACGGGAAAAATGCGCTGCTGAAAGTCCACGACAGGCTCCACGAAAGGTATGATTTCGCAAAGTCCCAGGAGATACTGGGACAGGATGCGTATAAGGGACTAAAAATGCTGGAAGATGAATACATGGCATTGCGGGATGGCAAAGCAAACCCATCGTGATGGAAGGGGATCGGCATGAGTGTGGTGCAAAGAGTAAAATGCGGCAATGTCAACGTTTACATAGTGTCGGAAGGAGGATCGGCCATACTGGTCGACACGGGCACGAAAGAACACCTGGATACTGTCCTCAAAGCCTGCAGGTCATATAATGTCAGGCTTATAGTGTTGACCCACGCCCATTACGATCACGCGGAAAACGCCGCCGAACTTTCCGAAAGGCTTAAGGCCCCGATCGCCATGCACAAAGGCGATGTCGACCTTATAGGATCGAATAACAACCAGTCCATGTCGGCCCGGACCATCCCGGGGAAATTCATACTGGCGGTTTCCCTCATGGGTTTTTCTGCAAGAAAGATGAAAATGTTCACTCCTTCCGTCTTCCTTGAGGACGGGGATGACCTGGCGGGATACGGCGTCCCGGCAAAGGTCGTCGGGCTGCCGGGGCATACGAAAGGTTCCATAGGCATCGATGTCGGCGGGAAAGATCTTTTAGTCGGCGATGCGCTGATGAACATATTCTATCCGACCGTATCCATGCTGTACAACGATGAAAAGGCCATGCTGGACAGCGCGGGGAAAATAACGGGGCTTGGTGCACGTATCATCCATTTCGGCCATGGCAGGCCAGTTAAGAACAGGGTATGGTTAAAGTGAATAATAGTGTTTGCTCAATTCGAACGCAAAAGTCAGATCGGGCAGGTCTATATCCTGGCGGTTCTTTCACGGCTGACGGTCAGCAGCCTTCACCGGATATTTGAAGTCCGGGACAGGCTTATTCACGGGTCGGACCTTCCCGGATTTCGATGGCCAGGCCGTCCACATGCATCTTGTCCATGATCCTGCGTTTCCTGCGGTTTTCTTTTGAGTCCAGGACTATGGACATGTCATAATCTTTGGGGTACAGGTCTTTGCCGGCGATATACGGGCGCAGCCTCTTCTTGTTGATGAGGAACCGTTTCTTCATGATCATGACGCCAACTTCGCCACGCGAGTTCTCCGGTTCACAGACGATGCCCGGGCGGTTCATGCTGGTGACGAACACGCAGTCGCCGACCTTGAATGGGGAGACGACTTTCTGCTTTTCGGCTTTTTTACGGCTTTCATCACGCCGCTTTGCTTTTTCGATGCTTTTCTCACCTGATTCGATCATGTCGGGATTGACGAGTGCAGGGCCGGAAGCTGCACTTTCACGTCTGCCGCTGTACCTTGGGTGCCCGGGTGTGTTTTCAGGGGCGCGGAACACCTTTTTCTCGCCGTAAGTTATCTCATGGGCCCGCGAGATAATTTCCAGGTCCATGCCGAGCCTCAGGGAGATGAGGAATGCGTTGCTCTCGCCGGGGATCCCGATGCTCAGCCTGAAAAGCGGCATCAGCGTGTCGGGGTCAAACAGCATGCACCCGTTCCTGAACCCTGGGGTTCGCCGCGCAAATTCCTTTATCTCGCCGTAGTGGGTGGTTGCAAGTATGATGCTGTCCTTCCGCTTAAGTTCCTCCAGGACGCTATCCTTTTCCTTAAGCGTGCCAGTTCCGGAGAAGCCCTGTCATCGATCCTGTTGTCCGTGATGCACCGGTCGATCTCCGATGCAAGGTCATCCAGCAGGTACATGGAAGAAGCTTCGATGCGCAAAATTGCAGCTAAAGTCAGCGTCATTGAAATTTTTCATTTACCATAATGCAATATAATGGGAATTATGTAATCAATTATTGAAACAATTCAATAAAAAATATGGGAAATGCGGACTAAAGTTGAAAAAATGCGAATCGGGGCAAAGAGAACCTGCTTGGCTCCTTCGTGCCGGGAAGCGGGAGGTTTGAAGACGTGATCCATATCGCTGGAACCGCCGGCATGGAGATATATTCCGATGTCGTCACGCAGAAAGTATTGTGCAGGTAGGGCGTCTGCCGCAGCAAGGCTCAGGAGTGTCCCTGTCCGCGGTAAAGGGACACTCCAACGCAGTCCAGGCAAAGCAGTAAGGCTCAGGAGTGTCCCTTTTTAAATTCGTACACCGTCTTGCCGGTGATCTTCTTGAACAGCTTGCTGAAGTACTTGGGGTCGGAGTAGCCTACCTTTGCGCTTACTTCGCTGATGGTGACGGTGGGGTCGGCAAGCAGCTTTTTCGCATTCTCGATCCTCACGATTGTCTTGTAATCGATAAAGCTCATGCCCGTCTGCTTCTTGAAAAGTTCGCTCAGGTATGCGGGGCTCAGGTGCACATGCCGCGCCACCTGTTCGAGGCTGATGTCGCCGGAGTAATTACTTTCGATGATCCTTTTCGCGTTCTCGATGATATTCGTATTGTCGACAGGGTTCCTGTCATGGTAGAAGTCGTAGATACGCCTGAGCAGCTCCTTTACGTAGTCTTCAAGCTCGGTGAAGAAACGTACCTCCCTGATCCTGTCATGAGGGTGCCGGCCTGAAACCATGGTTTCCTGGTGGATGAAAGGCAGTTGGATGTTCAGCATCGTGATGACGGACTGTATGAACTGCCAGAAAAATTCCCTGACGAGTGCGGGCTTGCAGTTCGGTGCTGGCGAAGACTTCAGCGAGGAGGATATGCTTTCGACGAACGACAGGGCAGTCTGCAGGTTCGACAGCTTGATATTGAGGATGATCTTGTTGAGTGTATCCTGCTGCAGCGTAAGGTTCGGGTCATCCGACAGGCTGCCCGGCACATGGAACGTCACGGTGCCCGGGCCATACCAGAACCTTGCCTCAAGGGCTTCCGCAGCATCCGGGAACAGTTTTTGCAGCATGCCGGGCGAACGGGTCTCACCACTTGCGCCGCATGAAACGGTGGTGCCCAGCCTTTTGTGCAGCAGCCTGCTGCAGATGGCGTGAGCCCTTTTTATCCTGTCTGCCGCGTCTTTCCCCCTGACTATGGAGACGAGCAGTGACCTGTCGCCTTCGAAGGGGAATGTCACTGCGCCGGCGAATCTCTTCATCGACCGCCTGACCAGTGCCCTGTAACGGTCATACGCCCCGGGGTCTTCATTTTCACAAAGGTTTGCGTCCGCCGAGGTCACGCATACCGTAAATGAATCGCCCGACAGGTCTATCCCGTATTTTCGGGATTCGTTCCTTATGTTTTCGGACGTCAGGGAATTCCTGGAAACCAATCTGTTCAGGAAGGCCTCGGATATGACGGGCAGCAGTCTCTCGTATCGTTCCTGTTCCGTTTCCCTTTCACGCTTCTGCTTTTCCCGTTCGGCGATCTCGTTCTTTATCCTGTTGAGTACCTGGTGCAGTTCGTTCTCATCCACGGGCTTGAGCAGGTAATCCCTGACCCCGTATCTCATTGCCGTCCTGGCATAGTCGAAATCGTTGTATCCGCTTATCACGACTATCCTTATATCCGGCAGCGTGCGCGCCAGTTCGCTTATCAGCTCAAGGCCGTTCAGCCCCGGCATCTTGATGTCCGTGATCAGCATATCCGGCATGTGCTGCCTGCATAGTTCGAGAGCTTCTATCCCGTTTGAAGCCTCGCTTACCAGGGAGAACTCCGAATCGTCGCAAGGCAGCACGGATTTTATAGCCGTCCTGACCCATTTCTCATCGTCTGCTATTATCAGCTTCAGCATGGTTCAACCCTCCAGGCTTTCGGTAACGGCAGGAAGAGTGATCTCCACCGTCGTGCCCACTGCCGCCTCCCTGAATCTCAGGCCGTACTGGTCGCCGAAATAGAGCTTTATGCGGGCATTGACGTTCATCACGCCGATCCCCGTCCCCGAATTGCTGACTGTCGCAGGATCCCCGCTCCTGGTGCCAGCCAGCGACCTGTTGAGCTCTTCCAGCTTTTTTGGAGGTATCCCGAGGCCGTCGTCGGAAATCACTATTTTAATGTTGCTGTTCAACTGCAATATCTCTATTTTGATCGTTCCTTTACCGAGTTTCATTTCAAGCCCGTGCTTGATGGAGTTTTCGATAAGCGGCTGCAGCGTGAGCTTGAGGATCTTGTAGTCCATGAATTCCGGAGGTATGTTGTACTGCAGCCGGAACTTGTCCTCGAACCTGAAATTCTGTATGGAAATGTAGTTCTCGAGATGCTGGAGCTCCTCCCTCACCGAAACGAGCACCCGTTCACTGATGCTGTACCTGAAAAGGAGCGAAAGCGACTTAGCCATGGACGCGATTTCCTGTATGCCGTGATACAATGCCGCTCCCCGGATCGATTCCAGGGTGTTGTAAAGGAAGTGCGGGTTGATCTGGTTTTGGAGCGAGTTCAGTTCGGCTTCCTTCTGCCGCAGCTTTATGCTGCTGATCTTGTTTATCAGGTAATCGATACCCGACGGATCGCCGATGTCCGGCGCGGCATTCCGGGCTTTCAACAGTGAAGCATTTCCTGCCCTTGCGGAAAAATGGCTCTCATAGTCGGACAGCACCGATGAGAGGTCGTTCAGTGGTTTCAACCGGCGAAGCAGTATCCACAGGTATGCCAGGAAGATGATCCCGAGGACCGCCAGGCTTGCGGCCGGTAAAGGACTGCGCAGCCACAGGCGGCCTGTCACGTCCGATACGGGGACAAGATCGATGAAAACCCAGTCGAATTCCGGGTATTTGACGTATGTCATATAGCAGTCGATGCCGTTGTAGCGTACGCGGCCAAAACCTTCCTGCCCGTCGCTGATCCCGGCAAGTATCTGTTCGGATGCCCTCGATGAGAGTGCGCCTTCGTCACGGCTGTAGAGGATATACCCGTCCTTGTCGAGTATCAGCCTCTCCGCGCTTCCGGCCTGCCTGCCGGAGGCCTGCCCGTTGTCCGGGGCTCCCAGGAAGTCAGTGAGAAGCCCGTGGCTGAAATCAAAGACGAAAACTGCGCCGGCAGCATCACCTGGGCCTGCCGACCTTGCGGCGGAAAATACCAACTGGCTTTTGCCTTCGGCATAAAAGCGCTGTACGGTCCCAAGCATCAGTACTTTTCCCCTGTTTTCCAGGGCATCCCTGAACCACTTCTGCGAAGAAGGATTGCTGATGACGGCCTTGTCCGCATCAGGCCCGTAAGAAGTCCGTATGCCTTCGGGATCAGCAACGAATACGGCAGACAGGGATTTTATCTGGGCCGGTGACAGGCACTTTTCCACCATGGATCCCAGTATGTCGCTGTTTTCGCCGCGATCGGCGCCCGCCAGCAGCCGGGCCAGTTGATTCCGGCTTATGGAACTTACCGACGAGTCTATCGCCAGTTCCAGTTCTTTCAGGCAGTACCCGATGTAGTTGTTTTCATTGGATATCCTTGCAAGTGCCGCTTCGCGCGATGCCTGCACCATGAGCGAGCGCGTGTGGACGTGGATTATCAGTGCGACGGCGACGGACGGAAGTATCACCATTATGATAAAATAAAGGGTGATGCGCGACTTGAGCCGCATATACAACCGGCTGATCCCCGGCGCATTATCGGATGTTCTGCTGTTGCGGGATGGAAACAGGTTCATATGAGCACCTCACTTCCAATTTTATTAAATCAGGTAATGAAAAGCAAACATAATGGGTTGCCATAAAAAAAGACACCATAATCCTGAAAAAACCAACTGTCTTACTGCTTGCGGGAATGCTAAAATTAAAAGTTGAAGCAGAATGGCATTTCCCATCACTATTGCGCGAGGTGTTGGCATTGTACGTTATTCAGAAGAAACGTTCCGGAACGATCCAGTCTAAATGTGTTATTCTTGTCCTTGCAGCAGCTTTGTCTGCGGTAACGTTTACAGGTTGCTATTTCTTCCCGAAGGAAGAGGAGGTGCTCGCTCCGCCTATCAAGGTGCCTGCCGAGATAAGCTATGAGACGCTTGAGGTAAAGAGGGGCACCATCCAGAATATCATACGGGTAACGGGCAATTTTGTGCCTGTCAGCCAGGAAGATGTCTATTTCACAAAATCGGACAGGCTCAAGGAGATACACGTCAAAGCCGGACAGGAGGTCAAAAAGGGCGACCTTTTGGCGGAATTCGACAACGAATCCCTGCTCAACGAAATAAAGCTGCAGGAGATAGCGCTCAGGAGATCCCAGATCCTGTACGAGGAAGCTAAGGCCAACTACGAGATAGTGGGCGGAAGCAGGACGTCGCTGGACCTGGCGGAACTGGATGTCGAATCGAACCGCCTCAGGCTCGAAAAGCTCCGGGCCGATCTTGAAAATGCCAGGCTGTTGTCTCCCATCGACGGCAAAGTCGTATATGTGGCCGGCGTCAAGGAGGGAGATTTCGTCAACGCCTACCAGACCATCGTAAGGGTCGCCGATCCGACACAGCTGCAGCTCAGGTATTCCGGCGACAGGGCAGACCTTTTCAGGATCGGCATGGATGTCGAAGTCGAGATAGGAGGCAAGACATATAATGCGGAAATCGTCATGACTCCTTCCGAAGCTCCGGAAGATGCGGACGCGGAGTCGAGAAGATCTGTGCTGATCGAAGTGGCAGATCTCCCGGAAGGGATCAGGATGGGCGAGCCGGCAAACATCGTGCTGACACTTGAGAAGAAGGAAAACGTGATAGTCATCCCGAAACTGCTGGTCAATTCATTCGCAAACAGGAAGTTTGTCAACGTTCTTGTTGACGGTATCAGGGAAGAACGCGATATCGAGGTCGGAATACAGACCAATACCGAAGTGGAAGTAATAAAAGGCCTTGAAGAAGGGGAACTCCTGATCAGGAGGTAGAGCAAACGGATAGGAGGCGCAGGATTTGCTGAAGATTGTACTGAGAAGGATGTTCAGCAGCCCATGGCTTATCATATGCCTGCTTTTGGGATCCATCATGGCTACGGCACTGGTCAGCTGTATCCCGATCTACACGGACGGAATAATGCAGAGGCTGCTGACCAAGGATATGGAAAGCTACCAGCTGCAAACCGGGAAATTCCCCGGGCAATACTCGGTAAGGGCAAGATTCAATTACAACAAGGATATAGAGGAAAGGATCAGCAACCAGCGTTATTTCCACAGGGAGATCACGACAAACAGGTTGCATGAGTTCGGTCTTCCCATAATAAGTGCCTCGCATCACCTGGTACTGGGCAGTGTGTGCTTTCCTCCCGAGCATATCGTCGACCAGGAAGGATATGATCACCGGCTCAAAACGACCTTCGCCCGGCTCGGCGCCCTTTCGGGCCTTGAGGACCACATAACGATCACCAGGGGAAGGATGTACTCCAACCAGAAAACCGAGGACGGCATCATCGAGGTCATCGTTTCCCAGCAGGCAATGATAATCCCTGTCTCTTATACACATCT
>DGEQ01000067.1 GCA_002386045.1 Hungateiclostridiaceae bacterium UBA3922
GCGTTCAACGTCATCGTCATAAGGACGTATATAAATTCGTTGCCGGCATCCCTGTCAGAATCGGCAAAAATAGACGGGGCAAGTGAAATGAAGATATACTTCAACATAATATTCCCGCTGTGTCTGCCGGTCCTGGCAACCGTTGCCCTTTGGGTCGCAGTCGGTGCATGGAACGACTGGTTCACCTCGTATATATTTGCACCGAAACAGAGTTTGAGTACGCTCCAGTACGAGATGATGAAAATTATTTCTTCGTCGATGCAGCAGGGTGCCGCACAGACTCCGGACTACCTGCAGCAGTCCAAGTCTCAGCAGGCAAGCATGGTTACACCGAACTCACTGCGCGCGGCCATGACCATAGTTGCGACCGTGCCGATACTGGTAGTGTATCCGTTCCTGCAGAAGTACTTTGTGACTGTCAACATCGGCAGTGTCAAGGAATGATCGATCGAAGGATGAGAAATAAGTATGCATTAACTATGCATTAAGTATGCTTTAAGTTTGCATCGTCCCCCCCCCTGTGCTGTGCGGTTTGATGCACAGCAGCAGCGCTGCCGCTGGCCGGCAGCATTGCAGGAAGGCTATGGGACCAACCGATCATGGTGCGATTGGAATAAACTGATTTGAAAGGCAAGATACAGTGAAACTGAATAAGCCTTCAAATATGACAATGGCGGCTATCCCGGAAGGAGCCGCCTGTTTTTATGCAAGAAAAAAGCTTTCCTGGTACAGTCTCAGTGAGCTTTGCCCCGGACCAGGGGCCCGTAAAAACGGGCCCCTATCACTAAAGCACTTTGAATCCGAGGGCGGCGATGGCGTTTTCGACGTCGTGGACCGAAACTTTTGCTTCATCATAGCTGAACTTCACCTTGCTCGCGTTGAACAGCACCCTGATGCTTTCTTTGTCTACGCCGTCCAGTGCCTTTACCGCATTTTCGATTTTCTGGGCGCAGGACGGGCAGGTAAGTGTTTCAAGTTGGATCGATGCGTTTTTCATTTTCATATCTCCTTTCGTATTAAGTTTTATCTTGTTTTAAAGATTTTAGTATCGGTCATTTCTTCAGTCTGTACTGCAGCAGCCTCATGGCGTTGAGGATGACGGCCAGGATGCTGCCCTCATGTACCAGCATGCCGACGGACATGTTCATCCATTCGCTGAAAAATACACCGGCCAGCAGGAACAGCACTACGCCTACTGCGATGGCTATATTCTGCCGCATGTTTGCCGCTGTTGCCCTGGCAATGCCGAGTGCATGAGGCAGGCGGCAGATGTCCGAGTTCATCAGTACCACGTCAGAAGTCTCGATGGCAGCGTCAGTGCCGCCTCCCATGGCGATGCCGATATCCGCCAGTGCCAGGGATGGGCTGTCGTTCACGCCGTCACCGACAAAGGCCACGATCCGGCCCTTTTCGGTAAGCTTCCTGATGTATGCAGCCTTGTCCTCGGGCAGCATGCTGCCGCGGGCTTCGGTAAGGCCCAGTTCCCGGCCCACTGCGTCGACAGTGCCCTGGTTGTCCCCGGAAAGCATTACCAGGTTCCTTACGCCCAGCCGCTTCAACTTCTGCAGGACTTCCTTCGCTCCCGGACGAACCGGGTCCCGCACTCCCATCAGGATCTTCAGTTCACCGTCCACGGCTGTAAGCACAAGCGAATCGCCGTTTTTCTCAAACCTGGCGATTTCGGTTTTTGCCCGCGTGCCAGGCTCTACGCCTTCCCTTTCCATCAGCGCTGCATTACCGACGGCGACCCTGTGTCCGTCAACGCTGGCGATGATACCACGACCTTTTATAACTTCTGTGTCTGTGACCTGGCGGTATACGGTATCACCGATTTCATCCAGGACGGCCCCGGCCAGCGGATGGTCGGATTCGCGCTCCACGCTTGCAAGGTATACAAGCGCCCTGTCGATGTCCTCCCCGAAGTATGCCTTTTCTGTAACTTCCGGGTTGCCAAGGGTCAACGTGCCTGTCTTGTCAAAAACTATCGTATCCACCCTGCTGAGAGCGCTTATGACTTCACTGCCCTTGAAAAGGATGCCGTGGCGCGCACCGTTCCCTATGCCGGCGACGTTGGAAACGGGGACGCCGATCACCAGGGCGCCGGGACAGCCGAGGACGAGGATCGTTACGGCCAGTTCCGGGTCGCGGGTGAATGCGAGCACCAGCATGCCAAGAACCAGGACAGCCGGAGTGTAATACCTGGCAAACCTGTCGATGAAGCGTTCTGCTTTCGTTTTGGAATCCTGGGCTTCCTCCACAAGTTCGATGATCCTCGCGAATGTGGTGTCTTCGCCCACGCGGTCGGCGACGATCCTGATCGTTCCGTTATCGAGGACAGTACCCGCGAATACTTTATCACCCCGGCCTTTCAGGACGGGAAGGGATTCCCCGGTGATGGCAGCTTCGCTTACACTTCCCTCACCGGACAGGACGGTACCGTCGACCGGTATCCTGGCTCCGGTTTTCACCAACAGTATATCGCCTGCATCCACTTCTTCGACTGCGACCTCCCTGAAATCGCCGTCAGGCATTTGCTTCAGCGCGCTTTCGGGCGCCATTTCCGTCAGTTCCCTGATGGCCGAGCGCGTTTTGGTCAATGTGCGCTGTTCCAGCCAGGCTCCGAACAGGAACAGGAATGTTACGACGGCAGATTCTTCGAAGTTCCTGATAAGGAATGCACCTGCCACAGCGATGGTCACAAGCAGGTCTATGCTGACGACCCTGACTCTCAATGCCTGGTAAGCCTGGATGGCGATCGGCGCAGCACCCAGGATCGATGCGATTATGAAGGCTGTATCGGCGGCAGCCGTGTTTTTAAGAGCCAGTGCGCAGAAGAAACCTGCGGCGATCAGGATAGCGCTGATCAAAACTATGTGGTTTTTCCTGCCAAGTATGAACCGCTTCATTACATCACCTCAAGTACGCGAACCGCTGCATCTCATACCGCGGTTCCGGTTCTGCCCGGGTTTAGTATACCATTGCCTGGCTGAAAATAATTTGACCCGGATCAAAATTGGGAAAATTTTAGTATAATTGATATATCAAAACGATGGACGGACCGACGCACATAGCGAAAGGGGGAGTTCCGGATGGGATGCCGTCATGGGACCGGAAGCCACGGGGACTGCATCGAAAACGTGCCTATTTTCTCCGGCCTCAGCTGCGGGGAAAGGCGGGAGATACTGGAAATCGCGTCCTCCCGCAGTTACGAGAAAGGTGAAATGATATACAGGGCGGGAGATGAGGGTGGCACCCTCTTTGTGTTCCACGCCGGCAGGGTAAAGATTTTCCGCCTGAACGCCAATGGAAAGGAACAGGTCCTCAGGCTGGTGGGACCCGGTGAGTTCATCGGGGAACTGTCCCTGTTATCCTCGCTGCCCCTCACGGACAATGCACAGGCACTTGAGGCAACGACCATGTGCATCCTGCAGGGTGAACGCCTGAAGCAACTGATGGCAAAATATCCTTCCATTGCCTTCAAAGTGATGGAAGAGCTTTCACGGAGACTGGAAAAGGCTGAAAACAGGATCGAGGAGATCAGCCTGAGTTCGGTGGATGCGCGCATTGCAAGGGCTCTGCTGGAGTTGTCGGAAGGCGGCGATGAAATCGTACTGCCCATGACCAAGGGCGACCTGGCATCCCAGCTCGGCATGACACAGGAGACCCTGAGCCGGAAACTGGCAGCACTGCAGGAAGAAGGAACGATAAAGCTGAAAGGACACCGCCGGATCATCATCAGGGACAGGCAGGCGCTGGAAGAGATCGGCCCTGGATCGTAAGCGGGGAGGAAGGCAAGTCGGACAATGAACAGGCTTTTTGAAATCGTGTACATACTGATGGGCAAAGAGCGGGGGGACTGAGATCATGATCATCAGTGCATCCCGCAGGACCGATATTCCTGCTTTTTATTCCGGGTGGCTGGTGAACCGGCTGCGGGCCGGGTATGTCCTGGTACGGAACCCTATGAACCATGCCCTGATCAGCAAGGTCATACTGTCCCCCGACGTCGTGGACTGTATAGTGTTCTGGACCAAGGATCCGCTGGACATGCTCGGCAGGCTGGATACCATCGATGAGATGGGCTACAGGTACTATTTCCAGTTCACACTTACGCCCTATGACAGGTCCGTTGAAAGAGGACTGCGCGACAAGGAAGAGATAATCGGTACATTCTGCGAACTGAGCGACAGGATCGGGAAGGAGAGGGTCGTCTGGAGATATGACCCCATCATCCTGAATGACACATACGGCCCGGAGTACCACAGGGAACAGTTCGCGAGGCTTTGTGAAAGGCTTGCCGGATATACGGACCAGTGCGTCATAAGCTTCGTGGACCGTTATCCGAAACTGAGGACGGATGTCGTGAAGGAAATCGGCAGGGATGAGATGGCCGAACTGGCATCGATGATCTCATCCGCCGCAGAAGGTTGCGGTATCACGGTAAAGGCCTGCTGTGAAGGATCATTCCTCAATGAATATGGTATCGGGCAGGCCCACTGTATCGATAAAACGCTCATAGAGAGAATATGCGGATACAGCCTTGATATAAAAAAGGACAGGAACCAGCGTGATTCCTGTGGATGTTATGAGAGCGTCGACATAGGCGTATACAATACCTGCAGGAACGGCTGCATATATTGCTACGCCAACTACAGCGACGTGTCCGTAGCCCGCAATGCCGCAAAGCATGACCCGAACGGGGAACTCCTGGTCGGCCTGGTCGGGGACGATGAAAAAATAACGTTAAGGGAGCCAAAATCGCATAAAAGCGGGCAACTGTCGCTGTTCGGGGAAGCCCGGTAAAATCATTCGCGCTCATACCCGGCATGCCTGGAATGCCGGACATGCCAAAGCATTCACTCCCCGCTGTCCCATGTGCCTTTTGAGTAAGTTTCATCGACCATGTCGCAAATGCCCGCCACCAGCATGATTATGCCCTGGACCTTGTGCGGCTGGACCACGTAGACACCCTTGGCGTTCGCGTCTTCGATGATCAGGTCTGCGGCAAGCAGCGGCTTCATATGGTGGTATGCCTGCCCCGTTGAATTAAGGCCGCATTCGCTCACTATTTCAGCCACGGTCATCGGTTTTTTCAGGAGGGCAAGCAGAATGTTCAGCCTGTCGTTGCTGCCTATGCAGTTCAGGACCTTTTCCGCGGTGCGGTTTTCGATCAGTGCCAGCAGGTCATCCGTACAGACTTCGTTCCTTATCCAGTTCGACTGCCTTCCGCCGGAGGAGTAGACGCCCAGATAAGTTATCATACCTGTGACACCTTTCTCATCCGTAAGTGCACACAACTCTTCCATTTTCTCGCTCAGGCGCTTATCAGGATGCATGTTCACCATCTGTTGGACCCTTTTCAGGGGCTTTACGTCGGCCTGCTTTGGCTGGCCCTGTGCAAATGACCTTACAAGTTCTCCGATCTCCTGCAGTTCCTTCTTTAACGAACTGATTTCTGCATTCAACGCATCGATTTCCATGCCATAGTTCCTTTCTGCGCTTTGATTTCTTTCCATGATACAGCCTCCTCTCAAAATTCGTAATTACGCAATATCATAATATAGTAATTATTTCCATATGTCAATACGCAATTTCGTAAAAACGTAATTTTTTTGGCAGGGTGGATTTTGCGCAGAAGTACGTCACCGATTTTGTGAAAGGCTGAAAAATATAGTATAATTTGTTTAGACTATAAGCAGTACAGTTAATGAGGGGTTGTGCGTGATGAATGCTTTGTTTTTGACCGTCACGGCAGGACAGGGACACAATTCCGCAAGTTTTGCCCTGGCACGGTACCTGGAGAGCCAGGGTGTTGAATGTACTGTGCTCGATACCTATAAATACCTGAGCAAACTGATAGGCGAAATCGTGGATGTAGGCTACAAATCCATTGCAAGGCATTCTCCCAGGCTGCACCTGCTCATGTATGACAATGCCGAGAAGGTTTCCGAAAAGGAAAAAATGCGGAAGACTTTCCTGCCATATACGATAGCCGAAGCTTCAAAGAGCAAGATGCAGAAATATATAGATTCGAAAAAGCCGGACGTGATCGTCTGTACCCACATCTTTACCGCGATAATCGTTTCACGGATGAGGCAGGACGGGGTCCTTGACGCGCGGATACCGGTCTTCGGCATCGTGACTGATTTCACGCTCCATCCTTTCTGGGAAGATACGGTGCTGGATTATTACGTTGTGGCAAACGAACTGCTCGTACACGAAGCGCGCAGGAAGGGGATGGATACCGGCAAACTGCTGCCTTTCGGCATCCCCGTCAAGGAGGAGTTCTCCGAGGAAATACCGGCATCGGAAGCCAGGGCGAAGCTGAACCTCAGGGATAAAATGACGCTGCTCGTGGTTTCGAGCAGCGTCGGGTTCGGCAACATCCCGGAGATCGTATCCGACATCGACAAAGTCCCGATGGATTTCCAGATCGTCGTTATCTGCGGGCGCAACACACGTCTTTCTAAGAAAATCACGGAAACGCATTACAACAAAGACGTGATAGTCGTGGGCTATGTGGACAACATGGAGCTTTACATGGATGCTGCAGACGTGATAATCACCAAGCCGGGAGGACTGACCGTATCCGAGGCGCTGACGAAGCGAAAACCGCTCATCATCACCGATCCTATCCCGGGAGTTGAAAACCGTAATGCCTATTTCCTCATAAACAACGATCTTGCTGTCTATGCCGGGAAATACGCGAGGATATGTGATGTGATAATGCAGTTGCACTCGCATCCAGGGAAAATCGACCAGATGAGGCGGGCCCAGGAAGTTTACGGCAAAAGGCACAGCGCCAGGATGACGGGGGATTTTATGATCGATCTTATAAAATGAACAGCGGCGCCCGGCATGCCAGCCGGCCCTTTATTTGCAGGCGGCCGACCGGCCGAAATACCAGGCACCTGTATTTCTTGTTCTGCTAGATCGATTTTTCCATCAGATTAACTGCTTCCTTTTCGCTTTCGTACGCGGATCTCAGCAGCGACGCGATCCTGGCCCGGACTTCGGGAAGGGATGCATCTTCGCAGGTCTTGATCCTGAACGCTTCCGTCCAGGCATCGAAAATGGACCGGTAAAGCCCGGCCAGCCTGGATTCTCCGAACTTTTCGAAGTACCTGCAGGCGTATTCCTTCAAAGCCCCGTAAGTACCGAGGAAATACTCGGCGTTCCACGATGATGAGAGGTCAGGATCTTCATCGAATACCCTTATCAGTGCAGGATATGCCTCAAGACCTTTTGCGTTGTCGCACCATTCCCCGCCCCTGAGATGGTTCGAAGCAAGTTTCAGCGTATCATGGAGGATCTGTTCCTCCGACTTGTCAGTACAGCCTGTTACGGTAAGGACGGAAAGGATCGGTATCTCGCGTTTTCCAAGCATTCCTGCCCTCCGTGAGTTACACATATAGGATACCATATAAAGCAAAGAAACGATTGATATTAATTGCGGGATTTGTTTTAATTATAAAAAAATGGTGCCTGGCACTGAGGTGTTTGCGATGGAACTGCGTACTGAGAGACTGATACTGCGTCCGTGGCTGGAATCGGACGCGGAGAGCCTGTATGAATATGCGAAGGACCCGCGGGTCGGGCCCATGGCAGGATGGCCGCCGCACACGAGCGTGGAGAACAGCCTCGAGATAATCAGGAACGTGCTGGCAGTGGATGAGACCTATGCGGTATGCCTGAAAGAGGACAACAGGGCGATCGGAAGCATCGGGCTGATGATCGGGAAAGCCAGCAGCCTCAGCCTGCCCGACACGGAAGGTGAGATAGGTTACTGGATAGGCGTACCGTTCTGGGGCAGGGGACTGATACCTGAGGCCGTCAGGGAACTGGTCCGCCACGGCTTTGAGGACCTAAAGCTTGTGAAGATCTGGGCAGGCTATTTCGACGGAAATGTCAAGTCAAAACGTGTCCAGGACAAGTGCGGGTTCAGGTACCAATATACCAGGAAAAACTTCTTCTGGAAGCCGACCGGGGAGATCCGCACGCTCCACGTTACCTGCCTTACAAGGAAGGACTGGGAGGAAAGCCTGGCCGGCAAAGAGAGTGACAGGTCCGCGGAACGGAAGGATGGCAGGTAATATATGAAGAAAGTGAAAATAACGGTTATGAGGCAAACGGTCTACCAGGACCTTATAGATCAGTACGAAAATCCCATGCAAAATGCCTGTGACATGAAAGTCGGGCAGGTTTTCATCGCCAATGGGTGGAAAAAGCCTGAGGGCCTGTGTGACAGCGCATGGGACAGCATGTCTGCCTTCGTCATGGCGCTGGCCCACGGCGCTGAAGGCCTGTACGACGGCTGGATGAAAAACAGCAGGTCAGCCATGATCTCGTGCAATGATGGCTTCCGCCCGGTGAGCTTCCTGATCGAGGCACTGGACGAGGAAGCAGATTAGGGCGCAGGCGCCTTATCCGAACAGCCGGGCAACGATGAAGCATAGGATCATGCCGGCGATAGTCGGTACCAGGAACGCGATGCCGGTCCATTTCCAGCTGCCGGTTTCCTTGCGGATGGTGAGCAGTGTCGTTGCGCAGGGGAAATGGTTCAGTGAGAACAGCATGACGCAGACGGCCGTCACCCAGGTCCACCCGTTGTTCACGAGAAGCAGGCGCAGGTCGTCGAGGCTCTGGGGCTCCAGCATCGTGCCTGCTGACATGTAGCTCATGAGGATTATGGGTATGACGATCTCATTCGCAGGCAACCCCAGTATAAAAGCCATCAGGATATAGCCGTCGAGCCCGATCAGGCGGGCGAGGGGATCGAGGGACCCGGCGCAGTGTTCCAGCAGGCTGATGCCGTTCACTGATACATTGGCCATCAGCCAGATCACAAGCCCGGCAGGTGCTGCCACCATTACGGCACGGCCCAGCACGAACAGCGTCCTGTCCAGCAGCGACCGGACCAGGATCCTTCCGGGTTGTGGTTTCCTGTATGGTGGGAGTTCCAGCGCAAAGGATGACGGCAGACCTTTCAGGATCGTTTTGGATAATATTTTCGATATAACCAGTGTGATCACTACGCCGAGGACGATCACGCCCAGTACCGATGCCGTGGCAGCCAGGGATCTGAACCTTCCGGCTGCCTCTGCTATGAATATGGCCGAGAGGGCGATGAGAGTCGGGAAACGCCCGTTGCACGGAACGAAATTGTTGGTGACGGTCGCTATCAGCCTCTCGCGGGGAGAATCGATGATACGGCAGGCGATGACACCGGCGGCATTGCATCCGAATCCCATGCACATCGTCAGCGCCTGCTTCCCGTGTGCGCATGCCTTCTTGAAGAAGTTGTCGAGGTTGAAAGCGACCCTGGGAAGATAGCCCAGGTCCTCCAGCAGCGTGAACAGCGGGAAGAAAATCGCCATGGGAGGCAGCATGACGGACACGACCCAGGCCAGGGTCCGGTACATGCCGAGTATAAGCATGTCATGGAGCCAGGACGGAGCCCCTGCACGCATGATCAGGTCCGAAAGATATCCCTGGACCCGGAACAGGCCTTCTGCCAGCAGTTCCGAGGGGTAGTTCGCTCCCTTGATGGTGATCCAGAAAACGAGTCCGAGCAGCGCCAGCATTATCGGGATCCCCCATGTCCGGGAGGTCACTATGCGGTCTATTCTACGGTCGAGCATGTTGTGATTTTCCGTTTCGAAAGAAACCACTTCGCGGCTGATTTTTTCAGCGGTTTTTACGATGGAAGAAACGAGGATGTCACGCAGCGACTCGGCGCTGATGCCGGCTTCGGCCAATAATGCCCGGGCTTCGTCGATTTTGCCTCCAAGCGTTTCATACCGTGAAGTATCGTCATTTTCATACCGGGCATATTCTTTGGTCCGGACGAAATCCTTACAAGGAGCGATCTCATCATTCCTGGCATCATCCTGGTCATGCGGGGACCCGAAGCCCAGGTATCGGCGAAGAGATTCCAGGATACCGGCTTCTCCTTCGATCATGCGCAGGGCCGCCCACCGGCTGTTTATCCTGCCGGCGGCCAGCTTTTCAACGGCAGGCTGAAGGTGGCCGATAGCTCTTTCAATGGTTTCATCGTACAGGATTTTCATCGGACCGGCGCCGCGGTTCATGCCGGCGACCTGCTGCACGGCATCTTTCAGACTGTCCAGGCCCTTATTCTTTCTTGCGTTGGTGCCGACGACCGGCACGCCCAGTATATGCGAGAGTTTCTCAAGGTCGATCCTGATTTTTTTCCTACCGGCCTCGTCCATCAGGTTGACGCATACGACCACCCTGTCGGTGATTTCCCGGATCTGCAGCACCAGGTTCAGGTTCCTTTCAAGGCATGTGGCATCGGTAACGACGACGGTCACATCGGGATCCCCGAAACATATGAAATCCCTTGCTGCTTCTTCTTCAGCCGAATTGGCCAGAAGCGAATATGTACCCGGGAGGTCGACCAGGTGGTGATCCCTCCCTTTGTGCCTGTACTTGCCCTGCGCGTTGACAACGGTTTTCCCCGGCCAGTTCCCCGTATGCTGCCTTAGCCCGGTAAGGCTGTTGAATAAAGTGCTTTTTCCGGTGTTGGGATTCCCTGCAAGAGCTATTACCATATCGCCGGGAGATGCAACATGGATCCCGGGCATTTCCTTAAGGGTACCAAAACCGGTCGACTGGCTTGTCAGGCCCACTGTATATCCCTTCCCTGGCGTTGGTCTGCCTGTTTTTCGTGTCAGCGACAAAAGATCCGCCTACGGCTAATATATGAACCGCCGGAAACATGTGTTACCTGCTGGGCCCGGTGAAGCCCCGTTCACGGGCAACTGCGCCGGGCAGCAGGCTGTGTTATAATAGCATAAAAAGGAATAAACATGGCCGGACGGCTGTGGGAAACAGTCCGTACTGCATGCCAGATATGAGGGGGGCATTGCGGATACATGCTGATCAGGATGCGCAGGTACTGGCACATATGCCTTGTGTTGGCCATAGCGGCCGTTATGATGCTGTACGCCTGTGGGTACCGGGACGGGGGTCCGGCCGGCACAGGCGCTTTTGTACATGATGCGGGCGGTACAGTTGCTGTCATTACAGGAGATAATGCAGATACTGCCGGTCCTGCCGATATCGGTGATATTGCCGCCGATACTGCCGATACCACCGATAACGTTCCCGGCAGCGCCGCAACTGCTGCAGGTGATACCCCCGGCGCGTCCGGCGATCCTGCTGTCGGCGTAATCAACAACAGCGCCGATACTGATGATAATGATACTGCCGTCGTCGATTCGGCAGCCCCGGGAAATAGGCAATACACGTACGATTTCACCGTGGCTTTCGCCGGGGACATCAACCTGGCGGACAACTGGGACAACATGCAATACTGCAGCACGACTGAAAACGGGATCTATGACTGCATCTCGCCTGAACTCATACAGATGATGCGGGATGCGGACATAACGTGTATAAATAATGAATTTACGTTCAGCACCCGCGGTGCACCGCTGAAGAACAAGGTCTACACCTTCAGGGCCCATCCATCCAACGTCGGTATCCTGAAGGAAATGGGAGTGGATATCGTAAGCCTTGCAAATAACCATGTGTATGATTACGGGAAGGAATCGCTGATCGATACCATGGCCACCCTGGAACAGGCCGGTATTGAGTATGTCGGCGCGGGGCATGACCTGGACGAGGCCATGGAGCCCGTGTATTTTGAGGTGCAGGGGAAAACCGTGGCATTTGTCGCGGCGTCCCGGGCTGAGAAGTATAAAATGACGCCCCAGGCGACGAAAGACTCGCCGGGCATCCTGCGCTGCTATGATACGGCGCTGTTCAAACAGGTCATAAAAAAAGCCAGGGAAAACTCCGACTATGTCATCGCATACGTGCACTGGGGAACTGAATTCACGCATAAACTGGAAGATGTGCAGCTTTCTACGGGAAAGGAATACCTTGATGCAGGCGCCGACATAGTCATCGGGGCGCATCCCCATCGCCTCCAGGGGATCGAGTTTTACAAGGGCAAGCCTATCATATACAGCCTCGGGAACTTCTGGTTCAATGACGAGACCGTGGACACCGTGCTGCTGAAAATCCGTTTTTTCGGCAACGATACCGAAGAGTATCTCGAACTCAAGGTCGTACCCGCGATCCAGGCGGATCTCAGGACCACGATAGTGACCGACGATGCGGAGCGGGAGCGTATTTTCTCGCTGCTCGAGCGCATATCTGTAAATGCGGAGATCAGCGGCAAGGGGATCATTACGGAACGGGCTGCCGAATGATATGCCGCCTTTGGCCGGGGATCCGTCGGCCGGACCGGAAGAAATGGCATGGTTTTTGACACATGACGACCGCCACGGCCTGTGATTTCGCCATCTTACGCACCTGCATTTTTTTGACTTTAAAAAAATCCAGATGTGGCGCCCAGGTATTTTTTGGCAGATAATAAATTACCATCATTGGATAATTATCTCTATTCAGGACTGCCATAACTAAATATAGAATTTACTTGATTACTATATATGGGAGGAATGGGTTATGGCGAAAAGGTTAATCGTATTGTCATTGGTGCTTGCGATGCTGGCGGTCATCGTAACCGGCTGTGGTCAGGCAACATCGGGCGGCAAGGGAAAGCTCGTCGGAGTCACGATGCCCACCAAGTCACTCCAGAGATGGAATGAAGACGGCGCCAATGTCAAGAAAGCCCTGGAGGCTAAAGGCTACAAGGTCGACCTCCAGTATGCCGACAACAAGCAGGAGACCCAGAACAGCCAGATCGAGAACCAGATCACCAAGGGCTGCGACGTGCTGATCATTGCCTCGATCGACGGCGGTGCACTGGGCGGAGTCCTTGAGCAGGCAAAGAAAAACAACATTCCCGTAATCGCTTATGACAGACTTATCACCAACACTGAAAATGTTGACTACTATGCAACCTTCGACAACTACGGCGTAGGAAAGATGCAGGGTGAATTCATAGTCCAGGCCCTCGGCCTTGACAAGGGCGAGAAGGGTCCCTTCACGATGGAATGCTTCGGCGGAGACCCGGGCGACAACAACGCATACCTGTTCAACCAGGGTGCAATGGACGTATTGCAGCCATATATAGATGAAGGTGTACTCGTTGTCAAGTCCGGACAGACGAAATTCCCCGACCAGATCGCCATCACGAACTGGGAGTCCAAGGGTGCCCAGGACAGGATGGATAACCTTCTGACTGCGTATTATGCAGACGAGAACATCGACGTCGTACTTTCGCCGAACGACAGCCTTGCACAGGGTATCGTCGCTTCGCTCAAGTCCGCTGGTTACGGCACGGCGTCCAAACCGTTCCCGATCCTCACCGGGCAGGACTGCGACAAGATCAACGTAGGCCAGATCATCCGCGGCGAGCAGTCGATGTCCATCTTCAAAGACACCAGGATCCTCGCCGACAAGGTCATCGAAATGGCCGAGGCCATACTGGAAGGCAAACCGGTTCCGACCAACGCGACATACAACAATGGCGTAAAGGACGTTCCTTCATTCAACTGCGAAATCAAGTTCGCTGACAAGAACAACTGGAAAGAACTGCTTGTCGACAGCGGTTACTACAAGCTGTCAGATATTCCGGGCGCTGAGTAATGACGTTTTGGGATGGCGGCAGCGTGTCTGCCGCCATTTTCTTGAATAAAACCAAATCATACGTTTAGAGGAGCGAAAAATGTCGGAATATATCCTTGAAATGAAAAACATCACCAAGGAGTTCCCCGGGGTAGTCGCTCTTTCCGATGTCACCTTCAAGGTAAGGAAAGGAGAGATACATGCCCTGGTCGGGGAGAACGGTGCCGGCAAATCCACGCTGATGAACGTTCTCAGCGGGATATACCCTTACGGTACATACTCAGGTGAGATCATATTCAAGGGTGCCGAGTGCAGGTTCAGGAATATACGTGACAGCGAAGCGGCAGGTATTGCCATAATACACCAGGAGCTTGCGCTGAATCCGTTCATGACGATCGCGGAGAATATATTCCTTGGGAATGAACGGGCCCGGAACGGAGTGATCAACTGGGATGAAACCAACAGGGAAGCTGCCGGGCTGATGAAGAGGGTCGGCCTCAGTGAAAAACATTCGACGCTGGTAAAGAACATAGGTGTAGGCAAACAGCAGCTTGTCGAGATAGCCAAGGCGCTGGGGAAAAACTGTGAACTGCTTATACTGGATGAGCCGACGGCAGCTCTGAACGACGATGATTCCGACCATCTTCTCAGACTCCTGCAAACGCTCAACAGGGAGCATGGACTTACCTGCATACTGATTTCGCATAAACTCCATGAGGTAATCAAGATCGCGCACAGCATAACTGTTCTCAGGGACGGAAAGACCATCGAGACATTGGACAACTCCGTGCCTGTCAGTGAAAACCGGATAATCAGGGGAATGGTCGGTCGCGAACTTACAGACCGTTTCCCGAAACGTACGCCGAAGATAGGTGAGATAGGCTTTGAAATCAGGGACTGGGTCGTATATGATCCCCTTGATGAAGAGAGGATAATAATAGACCATGTGAACCTGTACGTGAGGAAAGGCGAAATAGTGGGCCTTGCCGGCCTCATGGGCGCAGGGAGGACGGAACTCGCGATGAGCGTGTTCGGCAGGGCGTATGGCAAAAAAATCAGCGGGACTCTTATCAAGGACGGAAAAGAAATCACGCTCCACAATATCAGCCAGGCGATAGACAACGGCATAGCCTATGTCACCGAGGACAGGAAGACGGCCGGACTTATCCACATACAGGATATAAAAAGGAATATCACACTTGCGAACCTGAAAGAGATAACGAACCGCTTTGTAATAAACGAAGACGAGGAGATCCTGATCGGCAAGGATTACAGGGAGCGGTTCAATATCAAATCGACAAGCGTGTTCCAGAAGGTGGGCAACCTTTCCGGGGGCAACCAGCAGAAAGTCGTACTAAGCAAGTGGATATTCGCAGCACCCGATGTGCTGATACTCGATGAGCCGACGAGAGGCATCGACGTCGGCGCCAAGTATGAGATATACAAGATAATCCTGCAGTTGGCTGACGCCGGGAAGTGCATAATCATGATCTCTTCCGAACTGCCCGAGATACTCGGGATAACCGACCGCCTTTACATAATAAATGAAGGGCGTGTCGTGGGCGAGATGAAAACGAGCGAAGCCACCCAGGAAGAAATCATGTCGATAATAATAAGAAGCTCAGCCGAACGATAGGGGGGAAAACACATGGACAGGTTCAGGGATTTCTTGAATCGCAGTTTGCGGCAATACGGCATGATCATCGCACTGGTTGCTATCATAATATTCTTCGGATTCATGACGGGCGGCAGGTTGATCTGGCCGAGGAACGTCTCGATGTTGGTCCGCCAGAACGCATATGTGCTCATACTTGCCATTGGGATGATGTTTTGTATACTGACCGGCGGAAACGTCGACCTTTCAGTTGGTTCGCTGGTCGCACTTGTCAGTGCCATGTCGGGATTGACGTTAACGAGGCTTGGCCTCCCTTCGTGGCTGGCGATTTTGCTCAGTGTACTGACAGGCCTTCTGGCAGGTATCTGGCAGGGATTCTGGATAGCGTATGTCAAGGTGCCTCCGTTTATCGCGACATTGTCCGGCATGCTTATATTCCGCGGCATCAACAACATCATCCTTGACGGCCAGACATTGCCGCTTTCGGGGCTGTATGTCACGATCGGGACGGGCTCTGTCCCCGATATCGCTCCGAATACTGTTCCGGATTTTCTGCGCATCGGTGACCTGCTGAGACTGCAGAACAAGCCGGAATATCTCAATACGACGATGCTCGTCACCGGGCTTGTATTATCCGTCATATACGTGCTTGTGGTGATTTTCAGCAGGCAAAGCAAGAAAAAACGCGGGTATGAAGTGCAGCCGCTGCACCTGGTCATCATTAGGGTCATCGCATTCTTTGTCGCCATCAACCTGTTTTCCTACTGGCTGGCGATGGATGACGGCCTGCCGATAATGCTCATCCTGCTCGTCATTTTGTATGGGATCTACAATTTCATAGCAAACAGGACCGTGCTGGGACGGCATATCTACGCCATGGGCGGGAACATCAAGGCAGCGGAACTTTCCGGAGTCAACACCAGGAGGATGATGTTCCTCGTATATTCGAACATGGGACTTCTGGCCGGAGTAGCAGGTATCGTTACCGCCGGCAGGCTGATGGCTGCATCGCCGAATGTCGGTATGAGTTTCGAACTGGATGCCATAGGCGCATGCTTCATAGGCGGCGCTTCGGCATACGGCGGTGTCGGCACAATATGGGGAGCCGTCGTAGGAGCTTTCATAATGGGCGTCATGAACAACGGTATGTCGATCATGGGGCTGGACGTATTCCTGCAGTCAGTGGCAAAAGGTATGGTAGTGCTGCTTGCAGTGGCATTCGACATGTACTCGAAATCGAAATCCAGGCTCGGCTGAACAGAATAACAGGTACTGCAGGGGGCTGTTGCAGCGCCAGGTCGTTCCGGCCTGACCCGACTGGTCCGGTTGATCCCGGATCAGGCCCGGTCCGGCCCGCCTGGCCTGGGCAACCCCCTTTGCTGTCCGGCATCATACAACGTACGGGACCAGTTTATGGTATAATTTATAAAGGACTGCAAACATGCTGTTCTGTGCTGGAGGAGACATCGTGATGAAATGGCTCTACAAGATATCCACAACCCTTCTGTTTGCCGCTGTCGTCATATCTGCGGTATTTGCGATGTATTACCTGGGAAAAGTGAACGAAGCATACAACGACAACACCGTGGATGTTTTCGGCGGGAATCCGAGATACCATTTCTCACTGATACTGTATATCGAGGGCGACGACGAGTACTGGCAGAGTTTCAAGGAAGGCGTGTTCGAAGCCGGGAAAGTCCATAACGCCGCGATAGAATTCAACCCTGTATCCGGCCCGGACAGTGAAGACAGGATAATCGAGTATGTCGATATCGCAAGCAAATCAAGGGTCGATGGCATCATCGTCAACGGCAGGTATTCGAAAAAGTATTCCGAAGCCCTCAAAAACGCGGCGAAATCGGGGGTCCATATCGTGGGCGGCGTATCGGAGGCTATAGATATCAGCAGGCTTTCGTATGTGGGCAACAATTTCTATGATTTCGGGGTAAAAGCTGCAAAACTCATATCCCAGGCCTCTACCAAGGGGCTGCCCATAGACCTGGCGGTGATCCTGTCGGACGAGAGCCCGAACGGCGAGGACAGTACGCAGATATCCCAGGGCGATATCATGATGAGCGGGATAACAAGCGTGATCGAGAAGGAGAAAAAAATCAACCTCTTGTGCACGCTGTACAGGAACAGCTACCTGCTCGGTGCGGAGGATCTGACGAGGGAGATCCTGACGCAGCACCCCGAAGTCGATGTGATATTCTGCACCAATGCCAAGGACACGGCAGCTGCCGCACGTGTCATAGTGGAGCGCAACCTGGTGGGGGATGTCGCAATAGTCGGCACGGGCCTGACCGAGGAAATCAGGTACTACATACAGAAAGGCATCATATTCGGAGTCCTGGACAGGAACGGGCATGAGGCGGGATACAAGGCCGTGGAAATACTGTGTGCGAACATCGGGGATTCGTTCCAGTCCAACTACGTGAATATCGACACGGACATATACACGAGCATAAACATAGACCAGGCAGACCTGGATTGACAGGAACCGGTTACGTATCGGTACCGGACGCACCGGTTTATCGGAGGCAACGGATATGGGGATGTTCTGGAACAGCATGTTCAACAGCATCAAAACCAGGATCATTGCAGTCTTTGTACTCACAATGGCCCTGACCAGCGCTGCCGGGATCTTTGTCCTGGGGTTGTCGAGGAATATCGTCCGGAAAATGGACGAGATGTTTGCTGCCAACGTCGAGATAGAGAACTTCCTGAGCGACCTGCACGACATCAACGCCGAACTGACCAACTACCTTGTGACTTCCGATTCGGACAGCCTGCTCAATTATTACAGGTACAAGGAGCTCTTCAGCGAGAAGGTGCAGGCCATGTTTTCCGAACTGCACGGGATTTACGACCAGAACGACCTGATCTACAAGGACATAGCATACATGGCCCAGGCTTATTTCAATGAGGCGGAAGCGGCTGTCGAGGCAAAAAGGATGGACAATGCCGATGAGTACATCGCAAGGTACACCGAGGCGAACAGGATAACCGGCTATATCCGGACATATGCGGACCGCCTCAACCTGAACATCCTTGACAAGAACACCGCCCAGTACCTGAACATGTCGGAAAACCTCAACAAGCTGCATACTGCCAACCTGGTCCTCACGATCTCGGTCATAGCGCTGAACGTGCTTGTTATCGCGTACATGACGTACAACATGACCAGGCCGATCATAAAGCTGGCACATTCGGCCGAAGAGATCTCAAGGGGCAATTTCGACGCGGAAGATGTCGAGGTTTCCTCACAGGACGAACTCAGCATCATGGCCAATGCCTTCAATGCGATGAAGCACAGCATAAAGGATTACATCAGGGAACTGCACAACAAGGCCGATACCGAGGCAAAGCTGCTGGAACAGCAGATCGAGAACCTGAGGATGCAGTCACTGCTGGCAGATGCCGAAATGAAGGCTCTCCAGATGCAGATAAACCCGCATTTCCTTTTCAACACCCTCAATGCGGGAGTCCAGCTTGCAACGATGGAAGGCGCGGACAGGACATCGGCCTTCCTGGACAGCATGGCGAAAATACTGAGATATAATGTCAAGAGCCTGGACAGGATCGTAAGGATAGAGGATGAGATAGATACCATAAAGGCGTATGAGGACCTGTTCATGGTACGTTTCGGTGATGCGATCAGGTTCGAGTACGATATCGATCCGGACCTTCTCGACATAAAAGTGCCGCCGCTGATCATCCAGCCGCTGGTGGAGAATGCGACGATCCACGGTATAGGCCACCTGGAGAGCGGCGGTGTGATAAAGATTTCGCTGGAAAAACGCGGCGATGCCGTCAGGATAGGCGTGGAGGACAACGGGGCCGGGATGGACGAGGAGACAAGGCAGAAGATCCTGAAATGCCAGTCCCCTGACTGCAATGAAACCGGCCATACTACCGGGATCGGAATATATAACGTGGTACAGAGGCTCAGGCTGTTTTTCAGCTGCGAGGATGTGGTCGATGTGGAGAGCGCACCGGGCAGGGGCACGAAGGTGGTCCTTAAGATACCCTGTGACGCAGTCAGCGGCTGAACCGAGAGGGGACAGAGGAGGTGGACCGGGGTGTACAGCCTTATGGTTTGTGATGATGAACAAATTATGATCGAATCTGTTCGGCACATAGTTGAAAAAGAGTTCAGCAATATCAGGATCATCGCGACTGCAAGATCAGGAAGGGAAGCGATAGAGAAGACTCTGACGATCAAGCCGGATATAATACTTACCGATATAAGGATGCCCGGCATAAACGGCCTGGAGGCGATAAGGGAGATAAAGAAAGTCCACAATGACGTGAAAATCGTCATCGTATCCGTTTACGAGTTCTTCGAGTATGCCAAGCAGGCGGTCGAACTGGGTGTGAGCGAGTACCTGATAAAGCCTGTTAAAAAGGAAAGGCTCGTGGAAACGCTTCAAAGGATAGTGGACCAGCTTGATGACGAAAGGCAGAAATACAGGTGGGAGCTCGAAGCGAAAGAAAGGATCGAAAAAATGCTTGCAGCCGTGGAGCACAGCTTCATCTATTCGCTGCTTTTCGCCCAGGCGCGGAAGACCGATATCAGCAGGTATAAAAAGGAGTTCTTTGAAATCGACAATGATACGGGTTTCATTTTCGTGTTCTCGTTCAGGAAAAGGGGCAGGAAAGGCAATTATGACGCCAGTCTCGACGACAGCCTCGACAACGAGGGGATATACAACCTTTTCCAAAACAACCTGAAATACCGGTGCAAATGCATAGTCGGGCCGGTGATGCTGGACCGGGTGGTCGTCTATGTCGCCCAGAGCGTCGATGACCTGTACCAGCAGAGGGTACAGACGATTTCCTGCATAGAAGATATCATGGACCTGCTGGTGAAGAAATATGATATCGAATTCAAGGTCGGGATAGGCAGGATCCACAGGGACGATGACATCCTGGTATCCTACCAGGAGGCGATCAAGGCACTCAACAGCGATGAGGATGGAAGGATAGTGCATATAGATGACATCGCACCTGATATATACGATGTCGGATATGAAATCTCGCTCCTGGAACAGAAGCTCATCATCTCACTGGAAAACGGCGATGTGAGGAGATGCCTTACGATACTGTCCGATATTTTCCGCAAGTACCCGAATTTCTTCGAACAGGACAGCATACATTACAGGATAATCGAAATGATGGCGGCGATCCGGCGTGTTGCTACGGAAAACGGGATCAGGGACAATGCCGAGCCGGGATATTACATCAAGAGGATACTGAACTGCACATCCAGGGAAGAGTTCGAGCAGGTCTGTGCCGAGGAGGTCAGGCAGATAGCCTGCAGGATCAGCGCCAGGAAGAAAAGCAATATCGGGAAGCTGGTCGAGATGACCAACAGGCTGATAAACGAGAGATTCAGTGAGGACCTGAACCTTGAAGACGTTTCGAAGGAACTGCACATAAGCCCGCAGTACCTGAGCAGGCTTTACAAGAATGAGACCGGCGAGAACTTTATAGAGAGGCTGACGGCAGTCCGGATAGAAAATGCGAAGAAACTGCTGAAGGAAAACCGGTATTCCATAAAGGAAGTATGCTATATGTCCGGATACAGCGACCCGAACTATTTCAGCAAACTGTTCAGGAAAAATGTCGGGGTGTCGCCGACCGAATACCAGAAGCAGGCCAGGGACGGATTTTAGCGGCGGAACATTGCGGGGACCCGAGTCGATATCAAACGCGGATATGGACCGATCCAGGCGTTGACCTGATTTCGATCCCAGGCCGACTTATTGCCGCGGCCCCGGATCGACCCGGATGTTCGCCCGATTTCGATCCAATTGCCGCGGCCCCGGATCGATTCAGAAACAGGCCAGGTCGACCTATTGCGAACCGATCGGGTGGATCGGTTTCGGAGCACATAAATAAACCGGGAGAGGTTACCATGATGAAAAAAACCGCGACTAAACAGTGGCTTGCTGTGAAGCGTCTGGCTGTGAACGTTACGGCATTGCTTGTAACGGTCTCGCTGTTGCTGTCCATGGCCGGCTGCGGACCTGAAAAGGCTGCCGTCGATGAAGAAAAAGTGCCGAAAATAGGGTTCATCTATGAAACGATGACAGTAGAGAGATGGCAGAGGGATATGGCCATATTTGTTGCAAAAGCCAAGAACCTGGGCGCCGATGTCATCGTGAAAAACGCGTATGAAGACAGTGACCGCCAGAGAGAGATCGGGATCGAAATGATCAACCAGGGCGTTGACGTGCTCGTGATAGTAGCTTTCGATAAAGACAGCCTCAAGGACCTTGTAAGGTACGCGCATAACCGTAATGTCAAGGTTATCGCATATGACCGCATGATAAGGGATGTGGAGATAGACTTCTACGTCTCGTTTGATAGTACTGAAGTAGGCCAGATGATGGGCAAAGCTGCCACTGAAAACGTGCCTGAGGGGAATTATCTCATACTCAACGGACCACAGAGGGACAATAACTCATTCATGCTGAATGAAGGCTACTACAGCGTTCTCGACCCATATATAGAGCAGGGAGCCATAAACATCGTGGGCGAGACATGGGTAGATGCCTGGCGTGAGGAAGGTTCCTATGAATTCGTCAGCAACATCCTCAACAGCGGGGAGAAAGTGGATGCCATCATTGCAGCCAACGACCGGCTGGCAGAAGGAGCGATAACTGCGCTGAGCGAAAACAGGCTCGCCGGGAAAGTGTTCGTTACGGGACAGGATGCCGAACTCGGCGCCTGCCGGAGGATAGTTGAGGGTACGCAGGGATGCACGGTTTACAAGCCCATAAGCGTCCTGGCCGAGGGTGCTGCCGAGATAGCCGTAAAAATGGCCGATGGGAAAGACATAGGCCTGTACGAGGAAATATCCAACGGCGAATATGATATCCCATGCAGGATTTACAGGCCCATCCTCGTAACGAAGGACAACATCGATGAAACCGTGATCAAGGACGGGTTTTTCACGGCCGAGCAGGTATACAGGAACGTGCGGTGAATCGCCCGGAGATATACAGTAACGTGCGGTGGATGGCTCGGAGTCATACAGTAACGCGTGGATCGTCCAGAGGCAC
>DGEQ01000023.1:0-2235 GCA_002386045.1 Hungateiclostridiaceae bacterium UBA3922
CCGACACGATGCGAAGGTCCTGCGGGTCCGCATTTATTATCGTCAGTTGCCTGCCGCCGGCAATATAGATGTATTCGCCGTCAGTCTTGATAATGTCTCCTTCATCGACGCCTTCCACCTGGACGTTCGTCCCCGAATGATCCTGGTCCTTTGACGGCCTTGGCGCATCGGCAGCGTAATCCACGGAAGCTTCCGGGGCAGCAATGTCAGGGGTTTTCGAACCGGTCCATGCGCCGGGGGAAGTGTTGTAGAATCCAAGGTAGTCTGCCATGTAGCCGTTATACTTCAGCAACTGGTACAGGCTTTCCAGGTCGCCGACCGTCGGCAGTTCAGATGCTTCGTCCGGATCGCCCGATGCGTCGGCCGATGTCCTGGTCACGTATACGCTCCTGGTTTTCCCGTCCCATTGCACCTTGCAGCCAAAATTCTCAGAGATGTACCTGATGGGTATGTAAGCGCGGTTGTCCTTTATAAGCACGCTGCAGTCGAGGTATTCCACGGCCCCGTTGTTCAGGACCGCCCTGTTGCCAGCCTCCATCATTATTTCCCTGGCGTCATCCTTGATAATTACCATCCGGCTCTTAGGGTTCCAGTCCACGGTCACGCCTATCTTTTCAAAGAAACCCCGCACCGGCACGAGCACCCTCGCGTCAGCAAGGATGGGCTGTGCATCCGGGAAAACTATTTTTTCGCCGTCGAGCCAGATGGAAACCGTGGTTTCCGCAGCCGCGAAGCAATGGCCGCCGGCACCGGCAAACATCATCACGGCGGCAAGCAATAAGGCAAACAGTTTTTTCATAGTGTTCCCCCCCATACAATGTTTACCTGACAGTCTGAAGCTGACTGTCCGACACCTGAAATATGCCTGGTCGTAAGAAAGTCAATGGATTTAGTTCAAATAACCGCATCCTGGATTTAGTTCAGAGACTCGCATTTAGGTTTGACGTAATTTCCCATGAAATGTTCCGGTATGACGTGCCGACTGTTTCAAAGTGCCTGCGTATTCCAAAGCGCCGGCTTGCTGTAAAAAGCCGCCCTCTCCCAAGGTACGTCCTCATTGTATGCCGCTTCGGTACATGCCGCCCATGTACCTGCCGTTCCGGCGCCTGCCGCGCATGCACCGGATACTGCAGTTCCTGCTGCCTGTGTATCTGCAGCTCCGGCATCTGCCGCCCATTTGCCTGCTTCCCTGATACCTCTCTTTCACATCCGCCGTGCCTGTCTGCTTTCTGTGGCCGCTGCATCAATATCTGCCGCTGCTGCCTCCGCCGCCGGAACTTCCTCCTCCGCCGCGGCTTCCTCTTCCGAAACTCCCGCCGCCGGAGCTCCTCCCACCGGAACCCCATCTGCCGCCACCGCCCCAACTGCCTCCGCCGAAGCCTCCTCCGCCCCAGCCGCCGCGGCCTCCGTGCCTTCCGCCGAAAATGCTGCGGTAGAAAGCTATCCTGATAAGTATATATGTGAGCCTGAACCTGAAGAATACCCCGTCAACCACAAGGAACATAAGAACGATCACAAAGGTCGGGACGAAGCCGTCGCTGCCCCCGCGCTCCCCGTCGTCCGGCCGGTATTGGCTGTAGAAGTCATATTGCATCCGGCTGTCTGCCGACAGCTTTTCGCTGATAGCCTCCATCGACACGCCGTATTCTCCGGCCACCTCGTTGACGACCGCGATATACCCTTTCAGCAGTCCGCCGTTATAGTCGCCCTGCTGAAGGTACGGGTTCATATATTCTCTCCTGATCTTTGCAGTTTCGATGTCGGTCAGCGCGCCTTCAAGCCCGTAGCCTACCTCTATCCTGATCATCCTGTCCCGGACCACGTTCAGGATCAGCACTCCGTTGTTCTTGTCCTTCTGCCCTATGCCCCACAGCCTGAACAGTTCATTGGCATAACTGTCGATGTCCTGGCCGTCCAGGGAATCGATCGTCACGAGGACGACCTGCGCCGTGGTAAGATCCTCGAGGCTTTCCCCGATTTGTATGATGCTCCGTTCGGTGTCCTCGTCGAGCACTCCTGCAAAGTCATTGACAAAGAACTCCCGTGTGGCAGCCGGGTAATCGCCTGCGGAATAACTGCCGGACGCCGGCGAAAGCACCAGTATCAAGATTGCTGTAAAAATTACTACCGCTTTTCTCATCGTTCCCGTCCTATCCGATCGCTCCCACGGTTCCGGGAGCGTTTTCCTGTCCCGGAAATATACTCCGGTCAGGGAGCGTTCTCTGGTCCCGGAAA
>DGEQ01000023.1:2359-3443 GCA_002386045.1 Hungateiclostridiaceae bacterium UBA3922
TTCTCTGGTCCCGGAAACGCACTTCGGTCCCGGGAGCGTTCTCTGGTCCCGGGGCCGTTCCCTGACCGCTGTTCCCGCTCTGTACTTCTTCACGGCCCCGGTACTGCTTTCCTGTCAGTTCCCGAAATCGATCTCCGGAGACTCCTGGGCCCCGGGAGAAGCCTTGAAATATTCCTTTTTCTCGAATCCCATCAGCTTTGCAAAAATATTGCCCGGGAATCTCGATACTTTCGTGTTGTACTCCTGCACCGCGTCTATGAAATCCTTCCTGGCCACGGAAACCCTGTTCTCAGAGCCTTCGATCTCGACCTGCAGGTTTTCGAACAGATCGCCGGCTTTCAGTTCAGGGTAATTCTCGGCCAGCGCCAGGATCTGCCTGCCTGCCGCGGACAATCTCTCATCGGCTGCGATCTTGCTGTTTACATCCGAGTAGTTGTCATACAGCACTGCCCTCGCTGCGGCTATTTCACTCAACACCTTTTCCTCATGCTGCATGTAGCCTTTTACCACGTTGACCTGGCTGCCGATCACATCGGCCCTTCTCTGCATCATGCTCTCGACGGTGCTCCATGCTTTCTGCACCTGCTGGTCTGCAGTGACAAGGCCGTTGTATGTCGAGATCGAAGAGACCGCCAGTATGATGATCACCAGCGCGGCAATGCCGATCTTGATCCATCTTCCGTAAATCCAGGATCTGTAATTCATGTCCATGGAACCTCCTTTACTCCATTTGGGACTATATCCACTGAATTATATATTCCTTTGTCTCCATATGTTAAACGCATCGAATCGTGCAGTTGTCTGAAATAAACTGCATGGTGATCTGAAAAGGTCCACATGATTGCCCGGGATGGAACCGAGAATGCCTGTATCGCATCGCGCGATTGCCCGGGATCGATCCTACGGCCATCCGAAATGGATCGCATCAGCCGTCCGGCCACATTATCGCAGCACTTCCGTCACGAACTTCTTCCAGGGAATGTTCACGGCTGCCCCATTGTTTATTATATCATGGGTGACAGGGTTGAAAAGGCAAAGGCAAATCGCTGACATGATCATTTTCATATTTCTTGCAGCCGGCTCC
>DGEQ01000023.1:3744-6495 GCA_002386045.1 Hungateiclostridiaceae bacterium UBA3922
GAGATCCCCCTTGTTCGAGGATTCCTTAACACCATTCTTTATTCGGTACCGCCGGTGATCGTGGGAAGTTTCGTTTCCGCGCTGGCCGCATTTGCTTTTGCAAAAATCAGGTTCGCCGGCAGGAATGTATTGTTCCTGATACTGCTGAGCGGTATCATGATACCGTTCCCGTCGATAATGATACCCCAGTTCGTATTGTTCAGCGAACTGCGCATGCTCCAGGGGCCTTTGCCGATGATCCTGCCAAAACTGACAGGCAATGTACTGATGATTTTCTTCCTGCGCCAGTTTATGAACTATATACCTGATTCTATCATCGATGCTGCCAAAATAGACGGCTGCAACTACTTCCAGATCTTCCGCCGTGTGATCCTGCACCTGATAACGCCGGCACTGGCAGCACACGGCGTATTGTGGTTCATAGGATCATGGAACGATTACCTAGCCCCGACTATATTTTTGAAGAACGAGATTTGGCAGCCTGTAACAGTCATGGTGGCAAAGTTCAACGAACAGTATGCAATCAACACACACGTGCCCAGAATAATGGCCGGGTCGGTCATGCTGCTGGTACCTGTCCTGATAATTTACGGGATATTCCAGCGATGGATCATCGAATCAGTAATGTTCTCAAGCGTGAAGGAGTGAGCGCTTGGAAAGTTTCCTTGGTTAGCGTAAAGTTACTGTAGGGAATTTAAAGGGATAATCTGGTAGAACAATAGAAAAGAAGATGAAATCCTGTTAATATATAATCGCTCAAAAAAAATCAACAAAGGAGATCATCTTCTATGTTTCCATGACCCGTCAATACAGCCTTATGGAGTCAAACTCATAGGCAACTACCAGTTCGTCAACCTGGAGGGAGAAATGAAAACCAGTACGGTCGGATACCTCTCCCCGGGACATAACTCGGCATATTACGACGAAGAAACAGGTAAGTATTTTATTTTCTTCCACACTCGATTCAAAGGGCTTGGTGAACACCATGAAGTCAGGGTCCATCAGATGTTCATGAACCAGGACGGCTGGCCCGTTATTGCGCCATACCGCTATTCAGGCGAAACGATCGGCAGTTATCGAAAGAAAGATATAGCAGGCACATACAAACTGATATGCCACGGTGACGATATATCGAAAGAAGTTAAAATCTCAACCCCTGTCGAACTGTCAACAGACGGAAAAGTGTCCGGAAGTTTCAGCGGAAGCTGGAAACTGTCATCCGGAAACAAAATCGAGATCGAGCTCGACGGAACTGTATATAAGGGAGTCGTACTCAGGCAATGGGATACCGACATCAACCGGATGGTCTTCACATTCACGGCGCTTTCGGATTCCGGAACAGCGATCTGGGGCAGCAGGGCAACCTTGCAGGAGTAAAGCCAGGAGGCTGCCGACAGTATTATGAGTTTTGCCTTACAAGTCAGGATTTAAAGAAAGAGCACTGCAGTCATCCATACAGTGCCCTTTCTTTTATAAACCTTCTTGTTTCCGTTCCAAAAGGAAGCCTTCTGTCTGCAAAAGGCCGCCGGAACAGACGGCTGTAACTTCAGCCCAAAGGCTTCTTCTGCCCGTAGTAGGCATTGGGCCCGTGCTTCCTGAGGAAATGCCTGTCCAGCAGGTATCCGTCTATCGGCCCGACGCCCGGGTTTATAACGAAAGTATTGTACGCCATTTTGGCCACTTCCTCCAGCACGACGGCATTCACGACGGCGTCGTGGGCGTCTTTGCCCCAGCTGAACGGCCCGTGGCCATTGACCAGGACTCCGGGCACGTGGAGCGGGTCGATGTCACTGAACGTTTCGACTATCACCTTTCCCGTGTTGCCCTCGTAATCGCCCGCGATCTCTTCCTCCGTCAGCTTCCTGGTGCAGGGTACCGGCCCGTAGAAGTGATCGGCATGGGTCGTCCCGAGCGGGGGTATGCTCCTTCCCGCCTGGGCCCAGCTGGTTGCCATGGTGGAGTGGGTATGCACCACGCCTCCGACCCCTTCGAACGCCTTGTATATCGCAATGTGCGTCGGCGTGTCGGAAGAGGGTCTCAGGTCTCCATCCACCTGTTTGCCGTCCAGGTCAAGCACGACCATGTGTTCCGGCTTCATCTCGTCATAGGGCACGCCGCTCGGCTTGATGACGACGAGCCCGCGTTCCCTGTCGATGCCGCTCACGTTTCCCCAGGTGAATATGACAAGGCCATGCCTGACCAGCTCGAGATTCGCCTTGAAAACCTGTTCTTTCAGTTCCTTAAGCATAGTTTACCTCCGTATACGGCAGCCGTTCCCGTTATTTCTGCAGTGCACAATCTGGTACATAACCTGTTCCGGGCCACACCGTACTGTTCCTGCCTTTTGTCCATATCGCTGCCGTTCTTGCCCTTGTCCCTGCAGCGCTGTTTCGCGCCGCATCATTTGCCGGATACCGACTTCTTTATCTCCTTCAGCCGCTTCATCACGTCGTTGGCGCCGCGGCCGAAGTAGTCGTGCAGTATCTTGTATTCGGCATAAAGCTTCTTATATATTTCAACGTTTTCAGGGATCGGCTTGTAATACTCGTCCTTGACCTTCGACATGCGCTTTGCGGCTTCGAATATGGTGTCGTAGCCGCCCTTCTCCTTGCCCGCGGCCACGGCGCCGAACATGGCCGAGCCCAGCGCAACGGTCTGCGGCGAAGCGGAGATCCTTATCTCCCTGTTGGTCACGTCGGCATATATCTGCATCATGAATTCGTCCTTTTCAGCTATGCCTCCGCATGCATA
>DGEQ01000060.1:0-488 GCA_002386045.1 Hungateiclostridiaceae bacterium UBA3922
AGCAGTTCGGCTATCCTGGCGCCCGCTTCGATGCCGGCGCATACCGCGGCGCTGGAATATGCGTGTTCTCCCAGCCGTTCTTCCCACAGGTCGAAGCTCAGCCACGGCAGACCCGTCTCGTTGTCGATGTATCTTAAGAGGAACTCCACGCCTTTTTTGACGCACGGCCACATGCGTCTCAGGAAATCCATGTTTTTCGTGACGTCGTAATGCCGAAGTATGCCCCATATAATGGAGCCCCCCTCATCGATCTGCAGTCCCCAGGAGGGAGCAAGGTTCCCGTCCATGTAATAGCGTTGCTGCCAGCTCCCGTCCTCGTCCTGGACATCGGCAGCCCAGTAGTAAAAGTTATCGACCGCTTCCGTCAGGCCGCAGCAGTCGAGCGCAGAGGTTATGAATGCCGCGTCCCGCCCCCAGCAATATGCATACCTGCCGCATCTCGTGAACTGCTCATCCACTTCGGGCGCCGCCAGCAGCGCCCCGGTCCT
>DGEQ01000060.1:618-3565 GCA_002386045.1 Hungateiclostridiaceae bacterium UBA3922
CCCACAGCAGGCTGCCTTCTTTCATCATCCCGATCGTATCATTGCCGTAAAGTTGCCCGCGGTCCGCGCTTTCCTGGGCGCCGGGTCCAAGCTGGTACTGCGTGGCAGGCACAGCCGAGATGATCCCGTAATAATAGCCGTGCCTGTAATGTATCAGCGCGGAAAGATCCACATCGAATATCACGCCAGCTGTGTCATAAACGGAGGATATGCCGGATGAGTATATGACGAAGCCGAGTTCTACCTGGAACCCGCAGTCATTGTCGATCTCGTAGCATCTGTTCAGGATGTCGCCGTCAGGGATGGCAAAGTCGTATTGCCTGATTTTGAGGTCATATTTCCCGTGCGAGAATTCGGTGACCGCAACGTTGGTGTCTTCAACGAAGTACTGCCTTGTATTCCAGTCGGAAGAGTGGAGCCAGGAAGTGCCGAGCCACAGGCCGGGACATATGATGCCCGTGATGAGCCTGTCGATGTGCTGAGGATAGTCGATGTCGGGCCAGAAAATCCTGGTCATCTCTCCTTTGCCGTCAATACATGCAAGCATGCCGGAATTGCCGGTCACCAGGTTATTGAAATACGACTTCAACACATCACCCCCCAACATGTCATATCACATTCTATCACAACGGGATAAAAAGCGGCAATTGGTATCAAAATAATAAAAACCGCAGCAACGGAGGTCTCCCATGAATGAAATGCTTCACATGCTGATAATGCTTGCCACGCAAATCATCCAGGTTATAATATTCGCAGCTGGCTGTTATTTTTTTGGGGTTTCCGTCTACGGCTGGAGGAAAAGGAAGGAAAATCACGAGTATGTTGCCCCCTGCAAAAGGTTTGCCGTCGTGATCGCGGCACACGATGAAGAACTCGTGATCGCACACATAATCGACAGCCTGCTGGAGCAGAATTATCCGCGGGAACTGTACGACATCTTCGTCATCGCCGACAACTGCACCGACAGTACGGCTGCTATCGCCGCCAGCCGCGGCGCGCTGGTATATGAGCGGAGAGACGATGTGAACAGGGGCAAAGGCCATGCGCTGGAATGGATGTTTCGGAAAATCTACAGGATGGGCGACAAATATGACGCCGTCTGCGTCTTTGATGCCGACAACCTCGTTTCGTCCAATTTCCTCTGTGAAATGAACAGGCAGCTCTGCAAAGGCCATAAGGTCATACAAGGCTACATAGACAGCAAAAATCCCTTCGATTCATGGATAACATGCTCCTACTCCATCGCTTTCTGGCTGTCAAACCGTATATTCCAGTTGCCCAGGTATTACCTTGGGCTCAGCTGCGGCCTTTGCGGCACCGGCTTCTGCGTGGACCTGTCAGTTCTGAAGAGCATAGGCTGGGGTGCGACATGTCTCACGGAAGACCTGGAATTCACGATGAAGCTGGCGCTGAACGACATGAAAGTTTCATGGGCACATGATGCCGTCGTGTACGATGAAAAGCCTATAACGCTGAAACAATCGTGGCGTCAGCGCCTGAGGTGGATGCAGGGCCACGCCGACTGCGCATCGAAATACCTTGGCCCACTGTTCAGAAAAGCGTTCAGCGAATGTGACCTTGCGGCTTTTGACTGCGCCATCTACCTGTTCCAGCCCATCAGGTTCATTTTTATGGGCCTGATGACGGTCATGCTGTGGATACAGTCATTCTGGCCGGAAGCGCCCTTCTATACACTGCAGTACGTGTTCCCGACCACGGTATGGTATGTTTTCGTCATACTGCAGTTCCTGTACGGTCCGCTCGTGATACTTGCCGAGAGCAAATTCGATTTCAGGATCCTGCTCGGCTTCCTCGCATACCCGTTTTACTGCCTCACCTGGGTCCCCATAACGATCCAGGGCTTCCTCACGAGAAAAAACAAGTCCTGGAACCATACGAAACACACCCGCGTGATCACGATAAAAGAGCTCGAGAAACCCCAAAACACAATGAAAACTTCCTCCGAAGCTCCCCGCTGCCAGTAGGGACACTTCTCCGGTCCGGGGACAGTTCTCAAATCAGGGGGACAGTCCTTCGTTTTTGGAGACAGTCGTTAAGTATGGGGACATTTCTTAACTCGGGGACGGTTCTTAATTATGAGGGACACTTCTTCAGTCGGGGGACAGTCCTGCAGTCAGGGGACAGTCCTTCACGAATATGCATTTCTCGGGACGGGAGGGCAAAAACCGAGGGACAGTCCTTCATTAACATTAAGCGGGAAACGGGACAAGAGACATGAAAAGAGCAGGACTGTCCCCTTAACTGAAGGACCGTCCCAGAAACCAGTTCCCAAGCCAAAAACTGAAGAACTGTCCCCCAGGTCGTCCCCCAAACCAGTCCCCCAAGCTAAAAAATGAAGAAGTGTCCCCCACACAAAAATAAAAGGACGGTCCTTCGAAAATCGAGGACCGTCCCCTATTATACCTATTGAACTGTTCCTTTACTGGACGGGCTGTCTGGCCTCCCGGGGCTTCGGCGCGGCCGTTTCGAAGACCAGCTTTGTCCCGTCGAAGCCGATGTGCACGTTGTCGCCGGATTTCACGGTACCCTCCAGCATGTGCTCGGCGAGCTTGTCTTCGACCATGGTCTGGATCGCGCGTCTCAGCGGCCGTGCCCCGAAGACGGGGTCGAAGCCCTTCTGGGCCAGGTGCGCTATCGCTTCGTCGCTCACCTGCAGTGTTATGCCGTTCTGCTCCAGCCGCTTCTTCAGCGAATCGAGCATCACGCCCACGATCTTCTTTATGTGTTCCTGGTCGAGCGGATGGAACACTATAATGTCGTCCACCCTGTTGAGGAACTCGGGCCGGAAAGCCTTTTTCAGTTCGCTCATGACATTGTTCTTCATTTCTTCATAATCCCTCGCGGCGTCTTCGTTCACTACGAACCCCACCCGCTTGGGCTCGGTTATCATCCTTCCGCCGATATTCGACGTCATGATTATCACGGT
>DGEQ01000060.1:3769-4836 GCA_002386045.1 Hungateiclostridiaceae bacterium UBA3922
ACCGAATACGGCTGCCTCCTGACCTTCTCGGTGAGCTGGCCGCCTTCGTCATATCCCACGTATCCCGGGGGCGATCCGATCAGGCGAGAAACATTGAACTTTTCCATGTACTCGGACATGTCTATCCTGATCAGTGCATTCTCGTTGCCGAACAGGGCCTCCGCAAGCGCCTTGCTCAGCTCGGTCTTCCCGACGCCCGTAGGACCGAGGAATATGAACGAACCGATCGGCCTCCTGGGATCCTTGAGCCCGACACGTCCTCTCCTGATCGCCCTGGCAACAGCCCTGACCGCCTCGTCCTGGCCGACCACCCGCTGGTGGAGCACATCCTCCATCTTCATAAGCCTTTCGGACTCTTCCTCCGTCAGGCGCCTCACGGGGATTCCGGTCCAGCTCGACACGATGTCTGCGATCTCCTCTTCCGTGACCGTATCGGTCCGCGTCTGGTTCTTCTGGTACCATTCATCCTTCATCTTCTCATACTCGGCTTTGAGCTTCTGCTCCTGGTCCCTGATGGCCGCCGCCTTCTCGAACTCCTGAAGCCGGATGGCGTTTTCCTTCTCCTTCGCAAGCTTCTCGATCTGTTCCTCCAGCTTCTTCAGGTCCGAAGGCGCGGTAAATGCCTTCAGCCGCACCTTGGAAGCGGCTTCGTCGATCAGGTCGATGGCCTTGTCAGGCAGGTACCTGTCCGTGATATACCGGCCTGACAGCTTCACGGCGGCCTCCAGTGCCCCATCCGTGATCTTCACCCGGTGGTGGGCCTCATACTTGTCGCGGATACCCTTCAGTATCTCGATGGTCTCCTCCTGCGTAGGCTCGCCCACGGTGATCGGCTGGAACCTGCGCTCCAGCGCCGCATCCTTCTCCACATGCTTCCTGTATTCCTTCAGAGTGGTGGCGCCGATAACCTGTATCTCGCCGCGCGCAAGCGCCGGTTTCAGGATGTTCGACGCGTCGATGGCACCTTCCGCCGCTCCCGCGCCGATGATGGTGTGCATCTCATCTATGAAAAGGATGACATTCCCTGCCTTCCTCACTTCGTCCATGGCCTTCTTCAGCCGCTCTTC
>DGEQ01000125.1 GCA_002386045.1 Hungateiclostridiaceae bacterium UBA3922
GGTATTATAATTATAGAAAAATCAAAGGAAGGGCAGCGGAGATGTTCGAACATGTCATAAAGACAAATTCGTCCGATGAACTGATAAACATCACCTCGCTGGTCAGGCAGGATGTGCAGAAAAGCGGGATCAGCGACGGGATAGCTGTGGTATACGTGCCGCACACGACGGCCGGCGTCACCATAAATGAAAATGCAGATCCCGATGTCGTTTATGACCTGCTTTCGATATTGCGCAGTGCGTTCCCGGAAAGCGGCAGTTACAGGCACATGGAAGGCAATTCCCACGCCCATGCCAAGGCGTCGGTGGTCGGCTCGTCCTGCACGGTGATCATAGAAAACGGGCAGCTCAGGCTTGGCACGTGGCAGGGGATCTACTTCTGTGAATTTGACGGACCAAGGACCAGGAAAGTATATGTAAAGCTGATCCGGGGATGAGCCGCCATGATCATTGAGGCTGTCATCAAGGGACTTGAGTTCAGGTTCGAGACATCGGACAGTGTTTTCTCGCCGAGAAGGGTGGATGCCGGCACCCTGGCGATGTTGTCCTGCGTAGATTTCCGGGATGGGTGGAAGGTGCTGGATCTCGGATGCGGCTACGGTGTCGTCGGCATCACGGCGGCGAAGTTCACGGATCCATCGAACGTGTTCATGGTGGACATCGACCCCGAAGCCGTGTCGCTTGCCAGGGGCAATGCGGCAAGGAACGGCGTCGGGGGCGTGAACATACTGCAGGGCGACGGCCCGGAAGCGCTCGATGAAACCGGCTTCGACTGCATCCTTTCGAATCCTCCCTACCATGCGGATTTTTCCGTGCCAAAGAGATTTATAGAGAAAGGTTTCAACAGGCTGAAGATCGGCGGCAGGATGTACTTGGTGACAAAGAGGAAGGACTGGTACAAAAACAAGCTGATAAGCATCTTCGGCGGCGTACGGATCCATGAGGCGGACGGGTATTACGTGTTCGAGGCCGAAAAAAGGAGCCCGGATTTTGCCGGCAAGGCAAAATCACGATCCAGGTCCGGATCCGGGCCAAAATCAAAGCCTGAGCCCGTGCCCTGACACGGACCTGGACCGGCTCCAACCCCAACTATGAGACAGGCTGAACGAATTACCGGTCAGATATCCCGCAGCAGCCTGCATATGCCCATGATGACTTCCTTTATCCTGAAAAGCTCGCTTTCCTTGTTCCTGGCCCGCCATACGGATTTATAGGCGGAGAACCAGTATTCGAGCCTGACTGCGAGTTCGCCGGGACCCAATACCGGTTCGGCGGATGCCTGTCCCAGCAGTTCCTTTTTGATCACGAGCAGCAGTGCCTGGAATAGTGCAAGCCCGTCTGCCGCGCAGATCATCTCCCTGATGTCGTTTTTCCTGTCTTCGTATATGCTTCCTGCCAGGGAGGAGATCTCGCCTGAAAGCTCCCTGATCCTGCCGAAGGCCGTCTTTGCTGCTTCGGCGTCGAGACCCAGCAGCCTTTCCCTGATATGCTCCGCGCTGCCGTACGGGCCCGTGTCGTACCCGCTGGAGGCATAATACCACAGCACGACGTCATACCAGTCCATCACCGGCTGCCGTGAAAGTTCACGTATCAGGCCGACGATCTTTCCCGACCGGTCGCCGTATTCCATTACGGATATTTCTTCGTCTGTCGGCTGATCCGGCCTGTCCGGGTTCCATGAGAGGCCGGCGCCGTATATGGCGCCCGGTATGGAGCCTGCAAGCGCATTGATGTGTCCGAAATCGCCCCAGTCCGTGTTCAGCATGCCGATCGCGCCGTATGTTTTCGCATACCCGGCCAGTTTGCCGATATTGGCCGTTGCGGCGTCGATGTTGTTCAGCAGCTTGTTCCAGCCCTGTACACCGGGACAGACATACTGTTTCAGTCCGGCCTCGGATATCTTCCTGAATCCGTCCTCGCCGGCATCCGGGGCATAATCCCAGTTGAGTATGACCACGTTTTTGGGTATTTCGCCTATTATCTCGGGATAGTGGAGCAGCATGTCTCCCCACATCATGACTTTCTTTTTGCGGCTCCTCAGATGCTCTATCAGTTCCCTGACGAAATAGAGGTACAGCTTGCCTTCTCCTATATCGGCAGCCAGCTCGCTGTTTTTCCCCCTGCCGAGGTCGAAAGTCTCATCGCAGCAGATGTTGAACTTGTCGGAGGAGAACAGCGGTATGAATTCGTCTATCATTTCCCTGACGAATGCAAGGCTTCCGGGGGCGCTTGCATCGAGCGTATAGTGCGCCATCCGGTCGGTCCATGTGAAAGGCCTGTCGGGTATTTCATCGTATTCATTGAGATGCCTGAACGATTTTGAAATCAACACATGGTAGAGGTGGCCGAACGATGACAGCGACGGGACGAGTTCAACGGACCTCCTCCTGCAGTATTCATCAAGGACCAGTATTTCCTCGGCCGTCAGCGGATCCGTGTCCGTCCATATCTCGCTGAGCCTGCGGAAAGCAAAGGAATGCTCTATGTAGAGCTGCAGCTGGTTTATCTTGTAGAAGGAGAGCCTGTCGGCAAGCTCTTTCAATGTCTCGAGGGTCGGCACCTTCCCGCGGGTGATGTCATGGTAGAACCCCCTGTATTCAAGGGTCGGGCTGTCTTCTATCCTGAGGCACGGGATCTCGGCGCCGTAGTTCCTTATAAGCTGCCTCAGGGTCTGTATGCCGTAATACAGGCCGCTGCTGCCATTGCCGGTAACGACGATGGCATCGCTATCCACGGTCAGCGTGTAAGACTGCAGCGACAAATTATCGGCGGCGGTATTGGCAGATGGTGCCCGGAGCGCTGAGATGACGGACTTTTTTGAGGCGCCGGATCCGGGACCGCCGGACTTTGAAGCGCCGGGACGGCCGGTTTTCCTGAGTACTATCATACCGGCAGGATCCACAGTATTTTTTGCTTTGGCGGCCGCACCTCCGGCATATTCTCCGCGTGTGATAGCCGGTTTCACACCTGCTGATTCCACGATCTCGTCCCTGAGTGCCTGCGCGGCTTCGAAGCCGGCATAATCTGTCTCTTATACACATCT
>DGEQ01000057.1:0-1104 GCA_002386045.1 Hungateiclostridiaceae bacterium UBA3922
TTTCCTCTATCCCCTTCGTCGGCAGCGTCAGATGTGTATAAGAGACAGGGGTAGGCGTATTCGAATGGCTTGACGAATTCCTCGGTTCGCCGCCGGTACCCGGCGCATCCTCGCTGAGCATCCTGACGATATCGTTGAAAAGCTTGTGCGGGTCCACTCCAAGATCCATGAGTATCCTCACCGCAACACTTTCGCCTTCCCGCATGATACCGAGCAACAGGTGCTCAGTCCCGATATAGTTGTGCCCGAACCTCCGCGCCTCGTTAAGGCTCAGTTCGATCACTCTTTTGGTCCTCGGCGTGAAATCGACCGGTCCCTTGCCGTTATAGTCTCCTCTGCCGATCAGTTCATCGATCTGGCTTATTATCTTCTCCTCAGTCACTCCCTGGCTCTGGAGCACCCTGGCAGCAACGCCGGTGCCCTCCTTCAGCAGGCCGAGCAGCAGGTGCTCAGTCCCAACATAGCTGTGGCCCAACCTGGCAGCGCTTTCCTGCGCCAGGCTCAGCGCTTTTTCAGCCTTTTCCGTAAATCTCCCGAACATATTTATCACTCCCTGAATCAAACTATCCGCATGCAGGACAAACCGCCCGTATCTGCGAGACCGCCGGCACCATGTACTATCCGCCCGTATCTGAAAACTGCCGGCACTAACACAGCGTGTCAGCATGCAGAACCAATATTCCCTATTATGAACAACTGTCTCTATAAGTAACTGTCCGCATGCAAACAGGCTGTCCACATGCGAAACAGGCTATCCTCACTGTATGTGGCTGCCCGCGGAACGGATCCCATCTTCCGGGACCGGCAGCCCTGGCTTAAAGCGAACCGCCCGGCACCAGGTTCTTCCGCAGCAGTTCCGCCCGCCGCACGTCCCTTTCGTCCGGCCTGAGCTCCGCCCCTGCAAGTTTCTGCAGATAAGCCGGCTGGATCATCAGCATCAGGTCGTTGATCTTTTTCAGGTCGACGTGCCGTATCAGGCCCATGATAACGCCGAGCCTCACGTCCGAAAGCAGCTTCTGGCTCTCCTCGGAAGACATGATCCTGGCGTTCTGCAGCAGTCCCAGGGACCTGAACACCCTGTCCTCGAAACGCTGCGGATTCTGC
>DGEQ01000057.1:1324-10520 GCA_002386045.1 Hungateiclostridiaceae bacterium UBA3922
GATTATTTCCTCCTCGGTCTGCCCCAGTGTCACCTGGTTCGATACCTGGAACATGTTCCCCGAAGCCTCGCTGTTTTCGCCGTAAGCACCCCTGACCACCACACCTATCTTGCTGCACGTCTCAAGGATGTTCTTTATATAACCCGTCATAGACAGCGCAGGCAGGTGGAGCATGACGGACGCCCTGATCCCCGTCCCCGCATTCGTGGGACAGCATGTCAGGTAGCCGCTGACATTGTCGAATGCGAACCCAAGCTTTGCATCAAGCCTCGTATCCAGTTCATCACAACGTTTCCAGGCCTCAGTAAGCTGCATGCCGGGATAGATGCACTGCAGCCTCAGGTGGTCCTCTTCGTTCACAAGTATGCTCACCCGCTCGTCCCTGCTTATGATGGCAGCCCGCTCGTTCTGGCCTTCCGCGAATTCGGGACTGATCAGGTGCTTTTCGACAAGCAGTTGCCTGTCCAGCGGCTTCATGGCATTCATGTCGTAATATGTGAACCCGCTGCTGAAATCCGGGTCCCTGTCGGAAAATATGGCCTTTTTGACTTTCTCCAGTATCTCTGCTCTCTGGGCACGGGTAATGCGCGTTGAGAACGGATATGCCTCAAGGTTCCTCGCAAGTCTCACCCTGCTGCTGATCGCGATGTCCATGTCCTGGATCGGCTGCACGTTGTCCTGCATCATTCCGCACCCCCGTTCTTCCCGCTGTTTTCGAGCTCCCGGATCCTGTCCCTCAGTTCCGCCGCCTTCTCATACTGTTCACTTTCGACGGCCGCGGCCAGTTCGGCCTTGAGCCTCTCGATCTCATTGCTCGTTTTTATCTCATCCGCCAGACCGGCAGGTACTTTTCCCGTGTGCTCGGCGCTTCCGTGCAGCCTCCTGAGTATCGGTTCAAGGTTCTCCCTGAACACCCTGTAGCAATTGGGGCAGCCAAGCTTGCCCATCCTCCTGAAATCATCGAAGCTCATCCCACATACGCTGCATCGGAGGACCGTCTGCTGCCCGATCCCCGGGTAATCAGCGCCGCCTCCCAGTCCGAACCCCCACAGCAGACTGCCCAGGCTCAACTGGGGACTGAACGTCAGCTTCCCCTTTTCTTCCGCGCACTGGCTGCACAGGTACATCTCAACCTTGTTGCCGTTGATTATCTGCGTGTAGTGCACGTTGGCTTCTCTCATGTGACACTGTTGGCACAACATATGCGTCACTCCCTGTGATTATCCGTTAATGGAATTATTACCACAAATAAGGTCATGTCAAAAGGGCAGTCAGCATGTTTTTCAGTATCGTTGCCCTTATTATGTCCCTGTCAGGCGCGCCTATACCGCCCAGGGCCTTGTCGCTGGTCGCCGCTTTCAGCAGAAGTCCTTCCCTTTCATTTATTACTTCATAATCCAGGAAATTGTTTATGAAAACTTCTGCAGACTGCTGCGAAATGCTGTCTCCCATCGAACTGATGATGTGCATCAGGTAATTTCCCGGCCTGTCGACATTGACCCTCTTTATCTTGATATATCCGCCGCCTCCGCGCCTGCTTTCCACGTAATAGCCTCTCTCGGTGGTAAACCTGGTATCGATGACGTAATTTATCTGTGAGGGCACGCATTTGAAGTAATTAGCCAGTTCATTGCGCTGTATCTCGATGACACCGTCAGTCTCGTTGATCATCTGCTTGATGAATTCCTCGATAATGTCGCTCATCCTGGCCATGTGTGCTCACTCCCTTCATATGTTATACTCAATAACGGTTATTGATTTTGACTATCTTTGACTTTCATATATATTATAATCCACATAAGGTCCATAATCAAGTCAGAATTGCCGGACTTTACAAACCGCAGGACTGCAGCCGCCGGAGTCCCGGCCGTCGCTCGGATACCCAAGTCTCCCGCAATAGTTGTGTTATCCTGCCATACATTTTGGCAAACCGGGAATCAGTAAAAAGTCCGGGATCCCTGGTTATCAACTGATCCCGGACCTTATTCCCGACAGCTGGAATCATCCATTCTCGTTTCCTGTTTCCGGATCCACGCTGACCGGACCTGCGTCAAGCTGCATGCTGCCGGAACCCAGCGAGTTCTCCTGCCTGGCTGCAGCGCCAAGGATCGGGTCCGGCATTTGTGCCGCAAGATTTGCCGCCGGCGAAACCCGGTTCAGGTTATAAAGATTGCCCATGGAATCAATATCCTTTTCAGAAGCAGCATTGGCGATTACCTGACGGCTTTCCAGGAAACCACGGATGCCTTTGACGATCTCATCAAGGACAGCGTCTGCTTTCCTCATATCCATCACATAGCGCGCTCTTTTAAGGTTGTATGGACCCAAGCACGCGAATGTACAGCTTGTGATATCCGAAACTATCAGTGTCGGCGCAATAGAAGTCCTGACAACGACATTCTCGCTTCTGGCCGAATCAGTTATCGCCATGCCATAGGATAACTTCGATTCCGTGTAGGTACCTTCGCCTTTAAAGTAAATCAGTATGCTTTTGAAGTTGATTTCAGCCCATGCGATATGAGCGATATTTACGGCAATGGACCCAAAAGACCACAGGAGCAACGGAAGGTAGAATGTATCCATGATCGGTTTGAACGCAGTCAGGTCGGGCAGATCCCTGTTGTTCAGGAACAGCAGCAACGCTGACAGGCATATGAGCAGATGACCGAAAGCAGAGGTGGCCAGTCTCATGATCGAATAAATCGCCGGGTATTTGACCTCCTCATAGATCGGCTGGGTCTCCTGGATCGTATCACCCGTAAAACTGCCTTTGTCCATGCTCCCTTCCATGATCAGCTCAGGTTTCATCTCGCAATAGATCCTGTTCGGCATTTCTTTATATCTCGATTTCGCCATTTCCCTGTCAAAGCTTATAAATATGTCTTTCGGATGCACATTCTCCTGCCAGTTGTCCATGTATTCGGAAACTTCCGTCCTGGGATCGAGCATATCGGCACGCTTCTTTGCCATGAACAATGCATCGAGAGTCGTAACGAGCATGAGTATTACTGCGGTCACCAGGTAGACAGTCGGGTCCAGGGGTGCTTCCGGAATCCCTACCCCTTTCTTCAGCAGCACTTCAAAGACGACCGGAACAAGTACCGCCAGAATGGTCATCGTAATCACACCGTTCAGTTTGATGGATTCGATCCTGAGCCTGTTGATTTTTTTGATAGTGACACTGGCAGGCCTCCAGATAATAAGCAGCAGGATCGACATGATCAGGCCCATCCATTGCGGATAAGATGAATCGACCAGTTTCGTCAGCCCTACCGAACCGGACAGAACGGCAATGATAAAAACAAAAAGAAACATTAAGGAATACGCTGCCTTGTGAACTATGATCTGTATATAATTCCTGATGGGGTAAGGCAAAAACAGGAATTTCGGAAAAATGCTGAACACAAGCCTTTCGATCAGCGTAGAAGGTTCATTAAAGGTCGGGTTCTTCCTGCCGACGAGCATCTGCTCAAGATGCTTCGCTTCGTACATGAGCTCCGGCTCTACCGTAAGCGATTCGCTGGATGCAAGGTTTTTTGCCAGGCTTGCCGGTATGCCCCTTCCCACATAGAAACGGAAAATTTTAAGGAGCCCGTTGACCAGGTATCTGACACCGATCCCAAGAAGCAACAGACTGACGATCAGGCTCACCCATCCGGCAGCCGAACCGCTGTCCAGGATACGGCTCCGGAGCATCAGCACCGATATTGCTCCAAGCACGGTCCATACAAGTCCGCTGGCCAGGGATAGCAGTCCCTCCCTTTTGAACGGATTCGGGATATCAATAGAATCTGAACCGTATTGAAACGACATCGTATAGCCCCCTTCATTTCAATTAGTACAATTTTACAATACATTCTCGATTTTGTCGAGAATCAATGCACCGTTATATTGCCCTGGTGAAACTTCCTGCACGGCAATGGCCCCGGGGGATACTCCGGGGCCATTGCCGTACTTCCAAATGTATTCCATAACCGTGGGATTAACTGTTTTTCATCCGATAAAGCTACTGTTTTTCTTCCGGTGGCGTCTCCTGCTTCTTTTCCGGCTGCGCTTCGGGCCTTGCCTTCACAGCAGCCGCATCAGCGGCGCCGTACCCCAGCCTGCGGTTCCTGGCGATCCTCCTGTAGACTGCTACGCAGACCCATGCGAACAATGCCAGCAATATCAACACGGGAAGTGCGGAAACTATAAACAGCAGGAAGCCGCCAAGGAATTCCACCACGCCAAGCAGGCTTCCTTTAAGGCTTTCCAGCAGTTTTTCGCCGTATGTCATGGGTTTGGCATCCGAACCCGGGCGTTTTTCATACATGTCGATCGTGATCGTTGACAGCTCCACCAGGCTGCTGAGTTTATTGAGCTTCCCTGTCAGGCTCTCGATCTGGTACCTGATCTCTGTGAGCTTGCTTTCCGCCTTGAATATCTGGTCGAGGTCATTAAGCTTTGCCAGGTAAGCCTCTATCTTTTCCTGCTCGAGCCGCAGCAGCCTCAGCCTTGACTCCACGTCATAATACTGCTCCGTCACATCATCGCCGTGGGTCGTATAGTTATAGACTTCCCCGATCCCGTTGAGCCTGTCCAGCACCGAATCGAACTTGCTCCTGTCGACCCTGAGGACGATGGTCCCTCTCTTGATGAATTTCACTTCTTCGTTGTCATACACGCGTTCAGTGTTTATGTTCGTCTCCTGTATGAAACCTATGCCGTTGATGATCGTCTTGATGTTGCCGAAGGCAGTGTCGAAATTCTCGACTTCGATGGAAAGGTTGGCGCTGCGGATTATTTTCCTCTCATCCAGGATCGGATTCGATATGTCATCCACCAGGTTCCCCAACCCGGCCAGCGAATCCCCATACGCAGCTTCTTCCGACGCCGCTTCCGGCAAGACATCATAACCGCTTCCAGCGGTGCTTCTGCCGGCACTGCTGCTCCGATCGGCAGGTGTAGTCATCTCCGCCTTTTTCGAAGCGCACCCTGCAGCGGCTGTCATCAGCAGGGATGCTGCCAGGAACAGGCCAAACAGTTTTCTTTTCATTTTTATTCCCCCTGTCCGCTTTGATTCGGATTTATCGTACCCAGGTTATACAGACGTGAACACGCCGGCAAAGTTCCCCATGCCGTCAGGCGGCTGGTCGGCGATAAAATTGCCTGTTCCGCACAGTGCCTTGCTCATATATAATTGAAGGAGGAACGCCTTTTTCAGAAGTAACACTTATTATAAAAGAAGGAACGCTCCAGCGGCGGAAGGAGGCAGTCAGATGGAAGTAAGGCCTATAAGACCGGAAGAAAAAACTACGTTCGACAAGATCCAGACAATCGCTTTCATGTTCAGAAGGGACTTCAGCAAAGAGGAAAAAGAGGGCGGAACGCCCGGTGCGCAGCAACTTGTCAATGACGGCTACAAAACAGGCCGCGCAGCATTCGACGACAACGGCAAGATGTGCTCCTGTTTCGACCTGATCCCCTACGAAGTGACCTTCGACGGCCACACAGTGCAGATGGGCGGCATCGGCGGCGTCGCCTCGCTCCCGGAAGAAAGGGAAAAGAAATACATAAGGCATATTTTCGAATACGCAATGAACGAAATGTATGAGAACGGTTATGTATTCTCATACCTTTATCCGTTTTCACACGTCTATTACCGGAAATTCGGATATGAACTCAACATGACGACGAAAAACTACAGCATCCCGACCTCCTCGTTCAGGCAGTTCGCCCAGACGGGCCGGATGAGCATGGTGACGGACGACGCGGAGCGGCAGACAGTAAAAAAGATGTACGAAGAGTTCATAAAAGATAAAAACCTGTCGGTCGTCCGTACGGACAAGCTGTGGCAAAGGCGTTTCGACAACGATCCGTACAGGGACAGCGTATTCCTTTACATATGGTACGACAGCCAAAACGAAGCCAGGGGCTATGTCCAGTACCACACCGAAAAGTCCGGCGGCATAAAGGCCACCATCGTGATACGCGAACTGGTGTGGCTCGACCCGGAAGCCCTCAGGGGCATATTCGCATTTATGGGCAAGTTCGGGTCCCAGGTCGAAAAAATGGTATGGAAAGCCCCGTCATTCGTGGATCTTGTCCCGTTCTTCGACGAGCCGTATGATATCGGGCAGGAGATCCACATGTATGGCATGAACCGTATCGTCAACGTGCAAAAAGCACTTGAAACAATAGCGCTTCCCGAAGGCAGCGGCGAGGTCGTCATCAGGGTCCGGGACGGATTCTTCCCCATGAACACGGGAAATTACAGGATCTCCTGGAACGGCAGGAACCGCAGCGTTCAGAAAACCGATGCCGGATCCGTCCAAACCGGCGCCGGACCTGACCTTCTCTGCGACGTACAGGCACTGTCCCAGCTCGTCACCGGTTTCCTCACCCCCACAGATCTCGAAGTTGTCGGGAAAGTCAGGATCAATGCCAAAAGAGACGTGCTGTCGGAACTCTTCAGGCCAAAAAGGCTTTTCATAAACGATTACTTCTGATGACCCCGGGGCTTCGGGTGATGACGGCAAAAGCAGGACGCCGGCAAGCGCACCTGCCCCTGTCCTGATCTGACGGCACGAAAAGAGCTGCCCTTTGGGCAGCTCTCATCTTCTTGTTTTTCAACCGTATCAACCGTCGTCCTCTTCGTCGGACATGGTCTTCCTCGCCTCTTCGATGACCTTCTGGGCGATGTTGGCCGGGACTTCCTCGTACCTTTCGAATGTCTGCTTGAAGTAGCCCCTGCCCTGCGTCATGCTCCTGAGGTCGATGGCGTACTTGAACATCTCCGCCATGGGAACCTCGGCAACGACCTGCTGCAGACCGTCTTCATGCGGGTTCATCCCGAGGATCCTGCCTCTCCTCTTGTTGAGGTCGCCTATGATATCGCCCATGTAGCTGTCGGGGATGTATACCTCGACGCGCATGATCGGCTCAAGCAGCACAGGCGACGCATCGGGCAGACCCTTCTTGTATGCGAGGCGCGCTGCGATCTTGAATGCCATTTCCGAAGAGTCGACGTCGTGGTACGAACCGTCGACGAGCGTCGCTTTCAGGTTGACCACGGGATACCCTGCCAGCACACCGTGCTGTATAGCCTCGCGGAGACCTTTTTCGACTGCCGGATGGTACTGCTTCGGCACGGCTCCGCCGAATATTTTTTCTTCGAACGTCAGGTCTTCCGTCTCGCCGGGCTCGAATTCGATCCAGACATGCCCGTACTGGCCGTGTCCGCCGGTCTGTTTCTTGTGCTTGCCTTCGACCTTTACCTTCTTCCTGATGGTCTCCCTGTAAGGAACCTTGGGATCGGTCAGGTTCACGTCGACACCGAACTTGGCCTTGAGCTTGCTGACGATGACGTCGAGATGCTGCTCTCCGACACCGGATATGATGGTCTGTTTCGTCTCGGCATTCGTCTCGACCTTGAAGGTCGGATCTTCGTCCTGGAGCCTGTTGAGCCCTGAGCTTATCTTTTCCTCGTCGCCCTTTGCCTTGGGTTCGACAGCAAGGGACAGGGCCGGTTCAGGGAAGTTTATCTTCTCGAGCTCCACCGGGTTGGACGGATCGCACAGCGTATCATTGGTGCTCGTGTACTGGAGCTTCGCGACTGCCCCGATATCGCCGGCTATAAGCTTGTCGACGGGCAGCTGTTTCTTGCCCCTCAGCATGAATATCTGGGCGATCTTCTCGTTCTTTTCCGCTCTCGAATTGTATACTGTCGAATCGGACTTCATCGTGCCCGAATAAACTCTGAATATCGATATCTTGCCGACAAACGGGTCTGCTATCGTCTTGAAAACAAGGGCGGACAGTTTTTCATCCGCGGAGTTCTTAAGCTCGACGACCGTATCGGTACCGGGTTTGACAGCCTTTATGACGGGCTTGTGTTCAGGCGACGGCATATAATCGACGATAATGTCCATCAGCGCCGTGACACCCTGGTTCAGCAATGCCGCTCCGCAAATCACCGGAGCGATCGAGCAGTCCGCTATGCCTGCGCGAAGTCCGCTCAGCATCTCTTCGCTGGTGAACTCCTCACCGCCGAAATACTTCTCCATCAGCTCTTCGCTGGTCTCTGCGACCGCCTCGTTGAGCGCTTCCCGGATCTCTTCGATCCTGTCGTTCAGGGAAGCGGGGATATCGGTGTCGACAAGCTTATCCTTGTCGAATTTTTTGGCCTTCATATTCACTACGTCAACAAATCCGATGAACTTCTCGCCCTCAAGGATGGGAAGCTGGAATGGGACAACGCTCTTGCCGAATGTATCTTTCAACTGGTCGAGGACTTCAAAGAAATTGGCGTGCTCCTCGTCCATCTTGCTTACGAAAAACATCCTCGGGATTTTCTGTTCCTTTGCATAAGCCCAGGACTTCTCGGTCCCAACGGCGACGCCGCCCTTGGCCGGTACCAGTATGACGGCGCTGTCTGCAACTCTGGTTCCCGATTTGACCTCTCCTACGAAATCGAAATAACCGGGAGTGTCGATGATATTGATCTTGTGGTCCTTCCATTCACAGGGTGCGATGGAGGTGCTGATGGAAATCTTCCTTTTGATCTCTTCAGGATCGTGGTCCATTGTAGTATTGCCGTCGTTTACCTTGCCAAACCTGTCAAGCGCTCCGGTATTGAACAGCATGGCTTCAGCCAGTGTCGTCTTGCCTGCCCCGCCGTGCGACATCAGGCACACGTTGCGGAGCTTTCCCGCGGTATAATCTTTCATATGAATTCCCCCTTGTATTGTTTACACACTTATACTTTCCTGTATATAGGAAAAAGATTCAGGATCAAATGGGTATTATGACACAATGTATATTATAACATACATCAGGACCAGTTCAAGAATTTTCTTGCGGCGGTCACAACGGCACTGCGGCCTTTTTCTTGACAATTATATGGTATCATTGTACATTAAAATAAAAATGGCCCCCAAAGGCTGGAATCACTGCATCCAACAAGCCCGAAAAACGCATCCGCGGCATATGTCCCCGGCTGCGGGACCGGCAGGAACGTACACTGCTGCGGTCGGCAGGAATGTACCCTGCTGCGGACCGTCAGGGATGTCCAGGACCTTTGGTGGAGGAAAACGGCAGATCGCCGTAACGGCAGGGCGTTCATCGGAACGGCTTCAAAAACGGCAGTACGGTAAAAAGGCAGTATGGGAAGAATAAGTTTTGCGCAGCCCGGGACGGGCATGATTTTAGCAGACCG
>DGEQ01000057.1:10710-12597 GCA_002386045.1 Hungateiclostridiaceae bacterium UBA3922
AAAGGCACCGAAAGGACCATCATCGGAGTCATAGGCGACAAGAGGCTCCTCAACGGGATCCCGCTTGATCTGATGCATGGCGTCGACAAGCTGGTCCCTATAATGGAAAGCTACAAGCTTGCAAACAGGTCCTTCAAGCCTGAGCCGAGCGTGATACGCGTCGGTGGAGTGGAAATCGGCGGCAGGAAGCTCGCCGTGATCGCAGGCCCCTGTGCGGTGGAAAGCCGCGAACAGATAATGGAGGCCGCAAATTCGGTCAAAAAATCGGGCGCCACTATACTGAGAGGAGGCACGTTCAAACCAAGGACATCGCCCTACTCATTCCAGGGACTTGAAGAGGAAGGGCTCAAAATGCTGAAGGAAGCGAGCGATGCCACGGGCCTGCCGACCATAACGGAAGTCATCAGCGAACACTCGGTGGAAGTGGCGGCAAGATACGTGGACATGTTCCAGATCGGCGCGCGCAATTCGCAGAACTTCCACCTGCTCAGGGAAGTGGGGCGGTCCGGCAAGCCGGTCCTCCTGAAGAGGGGTCCTGCCACAACGATAGAAGAATGGCTGAACGCAGCGGAATACATCATGAGCGAAGGCAACTACAACGTAGTCCTCTGCGAGCGCGGCATCAGGACGTTCGAAACGGCCACCAGGAACACGCTGGACATAAGCGCAGTTCCCGTGGTGAAAAAGCACAGCCACCTGCCGATAATCGTCGACCCAAGCCACGCGGCAGGCCGGGCGGAGTACATCATACCGCTTTCCAGGGCAGCAATCGCAGCCGGCGCCGACGGTCTGATAGTTGAAGTGCACCCAAGCCCGAGATGCGCGCTCTCGGATGCAGCACAGCAGCTTGACCCTGAAACTTTTGACAGTTTGTGTAAAGATGTAGGAAGGATTGCCGAAATACTAGGCAGAGAGTTCAGATATGGAGCCGAATGATTTCAGGAACGAAATTATGAATGATTTCAGCAAACTGAAAATCACAATAATCGGTCTGGGACTGATAGGCGGCTCTCTCGCAAGGGCAATGCACGATAAGCTGGGTTTGCGCGGCATCACCGCGGTGGACCGCGACAGCGCTGCGCTGCAGCTGGCACTTGAGCAGGGAGTGATCTCAAATGGGCTTTCTTCGCCTGATGAGAGCGTCTGTGACTCAGACATCATTTTCATCTGCACTCCCATAAGACAGATCCTCGAATATATAGACGAACTTGCCCCCAGGGTGAAAAGTACGTGCATCATAACAGATGTGGGCAGTACAAAGGGCATTATAACAAACCACGTCGAAAATCTCCCGCACCGCCTGTGTTTTATAGGCGGTCATCCGATGGCCGGCACGGAAAAGTCAGGCTATGCAAACAGCCGGCCCCACCTGTTTGAGAACGCTTACTATATCATCACCCCGGCCAGGGGAGCAACAGGGGATTCGGTGAAGCTGCTTTCATCGCTGGTGGAAGCCATCGGAGCCATCCCGGTGGTGATGACGCCGGAGGAACACGACATGGCCGTAGCCGGGATAAGCCATCTACCTCATGTTCTCGCCGCCGCCCTGGTAAATACGGTGAAGGACATCGACAACAACACGGGAAGGCTGCAGACACTGTCAGCAGGCGGATTCAGGGATATTACCAGGATAGCGTCCTCCAGCCCCGGCCTGTGGGAGAACATAGTGATGAGCAACAGGGAACAGCTGCTTGAAGTGCTGGATCAACTGGACCAGAAGCTGTCGGACTTCGTCGGATATCTCAAAAGCGGCAGTTCAGGGGATATCTACAACTTTTTCGACAGCGCGAGGCAGTTCAGGGAGACCATATCAGATTACGGTCACGGGCTTCTGCCCAGGATCCACAGGATCATCGTCGACGTGCCGGACAGGCCCGGAATCATCGG
>DGEQ01000057.1:12636-13470 GCA_002386045.1 Hungateiclostridiaceae bacterium UBA3922
GGAGGGGAATAACGTGTTAGTTGAGAACAGGAACAGGCTTAGGGGAGAAATCACGGTACCCGGCGACAAGTCCATATCCCACAGGGCGATCGTTATAGGCGCTCTTGCCAGCGGAACGACCGAGATCGATAATTTCCTGCTCGGGGAGGACTGCCTCAGCACCATCGACTGTTTCAGACGGATGCAGGTCGGGATAGAGATCCTGAAAGACAACAGGGTCAAAGTCCAGGGCAAAGGCCTGTACGGGCTGAAAGCCCCGACATCCCCACTCAACGCCGGCCGGTCAGGAACTGCAATAAGACTGCTCCTTGGCGTTCTCAGCGGACAGCCGTTCACATCCACAGTGATCCGCAGTGAAGAGTCCATGAAAAAACCCGTGGGAAATACCGTGGATTTCCTGAGGCGGATGGGCGCTTCCATCACTGCGAAGGACAACGGCAGCATGTGCCCGTTGACGGTATCCCCCGCAAAACTCAAAGGTATAAGCTGTGAGCTGCCGATGCATGAAATGCACATAAAATCGCCGCTGCTCCTTGCCGGGCTCTACGCGGAAGGCGAAACCACGGTCAGGGAGCCTGCCAGTTCAAGGAACCACACTGAACTGATGCTTAATTTCTTCGGCGCCGACATAAAAACTGAGGGGAACGTGGTCAAGTCACACCCGGTCGAAAACCTGTACGCCCAGAAGGTCACCATACCCGGCGACATATCGATGGCAGCCTATTTCATCACCGCCGCGCTCCTTGTACCGGATTCCGATATCGTCATAAGGAATGTCGGGGTCAATCCCACCAGGTCCGGCATCCTGGAAATATACAAATCGATGGGCGGCAA
>DGEQ01000013.1:0-801 GCA_002386045.1 Hungateiclostridiaceae bacterium UBA3922
CCTCTGTAGCTGGTATTCGCTTATCTACATCTTCTCTGCCTTGCGTACGGCTTCCTCCAGTGTCATCCCCGTGAACTCCTGTGCCCGGAAAAGCCTCCCGCTTTTCCTGTCATTGACGAATACGCCGACTACTACGCCAGGCAGGGCGCTTTCAGGAGAATTGGGCGCATGCCGGCCGCCCATGTCGGTCCTGCACCAACCCGGATCGGTAAGGCTGATGATCACATCAGTGCCGTCCACTGTCGTGGCAAGGTCAGTGGTAAACTTGTCAAGCGCCGCCTTTGCCGCGGAATAACCGGCCTGCTGAGGTTCGTTGCGGATACCGCTGGTCGTGTTGACGATGCGGCCGAAACCGCGTTCTGTCATACCGGGCAGGAACCTGTAGCAGATCATGGCGGGAGCAATTGTGTTGACCCAAAAAGCCGTTGTGAAATCCGAAACCGGCGTGGCAAAATAGTCCGTTCGATAACCGGGTTGCAAGCCGGCGTTGTTCAGAACGATATCTATCCGGGTGCCTTTCACCTCGATTTCATCGAGCATTTTCTCAATAGCCGCGGCGTCAGTCAATTCTGCTTCCACATCGTATGCTTCGACGCCAAGCAACCTCACCTCGGAGAGCACCTTTTTCGTATGTTCTCTCGACCTGCTGTGCAGCACAAGGTTGCAGCCCTGGCGTGCCATGAAGATCGCTGTCAGGTAGCCTATACCCCTTGCTGCTCCGGTGATTAACGCCCATTTTCCCTTTACGCTGATCATAACTGACTCCTTTCGTTACTTGTTTTTCGGCCGGTACATATAACC
>DGEQ01000013.1:1008-9024 GCA_002386045.1 Hungateiclostridiaceae bacterium UBA3922
CGGCCGGTACATATAACCCGGCCGATGCGAATATCCCAGCCGGTGCATATATCCCGGCCTGTGTGGATATCCCGGCTGATACGTATATCCCGACCGTTGCGGACGTTTCGTCTGTCCGGGAAGTGCGGCAGTAACTGCCGTACTCGTGTCTTTATCCCGGTACAGCGGTCATACCGGTCAGTTTCATGTTACCATAATGCACATGAGGCTTCCATACCTTTTCGCCGGTTCCCGGCAACCACCGGAATTTTGAGGCAATAAACGCCCTAAAGACATAAACGTCTTAAAGACAAAAAAAGCATTGTTTCGTTAATATTAATGGATACGCGACATTGTTGGATGCACGGTAATAGATACGCGCACATTCACGGGTCGCCTTTCCGGCGCGCTGCCGCGGGATTTGCCGGAATTTTGCAGATACGTCAGCAAAGTTGCCGGAATAGCGATAAAATAGTAATATATGCTGAAAATCCGGCAGGTCAAAGAAAGGAAAGCATATGGATATCAGACTTATCACATCTCCGCTTGTAGGCGGACTCATAGGATTGATAACGAACAGCCTGGCGATCAGGATGTTGTTTCGGCCTTTGAAACCTGTATATATAGGCAGGTTCAGGCTGCCTTTCACACCGGGCCTTATCCCGAAAGAGAGGGAAAGACTGGCCAGCTCGATAGGAGAAGTCATAAGCCGGGAACTCATCAATAAAGATACGCTGAAATCCACCCTGCTTTCCGGATCCATGAAGGAGCATTTCAGCAGCAAACTGGACGAACTGATCGACAGGTACAGCAAGTCCGATGAAACGGTCGGCTCGGTGATCGGAAAGTTCGTCGAAAAGGAAAAGCTGGAGGAAAAACTGGACAATGCAACAGACACCCTGGCACAGACCATAACGAAACGCGCCGTTGAACAGGATATCGGAAAAACCATCGTCGACTATGCCTATGAAGAAATAATGGCAAAAACGAAACCCATACTGAAATCGATAACCGCTGGCGCGCTCAATTCCATGAAACAGCCATTCGCCAGGAAGATAAACGACCTCATTGCCGCCAGGTCCAGGCCGCTCATTGAAAAATTCCTCGACAGCGAAGCCGAAGAGATAATCAACACCCCGATGAAGGAGATAATTGCCAGGTACCGGGAAAGGATACCCGGAATAAAGTCATATCTTTGGAACATATATGAGGACATAGTCACAAAAAAGCTGGAGGACGTCCTGGATGCAGTTGGCATTGCCGAAGTGGTCAGCAGCAGGATCAACGATTTCGAGACGCTCGAACTTGAAAACATCGTCACGACCCTCATGAGGAAGGAACTGAACGCCCTTATCTGGCTGGGCGGGCTCCTGGGTTTCATCATGGGTTTTGTCAACGTGTTCTTCTGAAATGCATTTCCTTTCCTGTTGTTTTATTTACTTTTTTTTAATGGGAATATGTTGTATTATGTGATATTATGTAGTAGCTTAGAATAAAAAGTCATATCTGAGTCTAATAAATACCTATAATAAAATATGCAAGTGTACATAAAATACTTTAAGCCGCACAAAGGATAACATGGGGGGCACAAACATGAAAATAGGAAAACCGGCTCGGCTGATATCGATGCTGATTATCCTGGTGATACTGATCACGGGATGCACGGGACAGAAATTGCAGGACAATACAGGGGATGGCGGCAGTTCAGCCGGACCAGTGACAGATCCGGCGGACACGGCAGGGGATGATGATGCCGGCGAAGAAACTCCAGACCCGGCCCAGGGAACGACAGGACCGGGAGAACAGACGGCCGGGGAGGGAGGATCCGGGGATCCCGCGGGTGAAGAGAGTGCGGGAGATGAAGCTGATAATGCCGGCGAAGGCGGAGAAGAGCGCGTAAAGGTCAGGGCACTTTACCTGACCGGCTGGACCGTTGGCAATTCACAGAAAGTAGAACATTATGTGGAACTGGCCAACACTACCGAGATCAACGCCTATGTGGTCGACATAAAGGACGACGACGGCTATGTCGGCTATGAATCGCAGGTGTCCGAGGTCCGGGAAAACAACACATGGAAAAAGAAATACAACCCGGAGAAGGTCCTGAAAGAATTCCATGACAATGGCATATATGTGATCGGCAGGCTGGTCGTATTCAAGGACCCGGTCTACTCGGCAAAGAGGCCCGATCTGGCCATCAAGCACGTAAATGGCGGACTGTGGAAGGACAATGACGGCATCACGTGGCTGAACCCCTACCAGAAGGAGACCTGGGACTATACCATAAGTATCGCAAAAGAGGCCGTGGCGCTTGGATTTGACGAAATACAGTTCGATTACGTAAGGTATCCCGGCGGCGGCAAGACCACGATGGACTTTTCAGCTTACGACAAGACCAAGTACGAGGCTATAAACGAGTTCCTGGCATATGCAAAACAGCATATCACGGAGGTGCCAATTTCGGCCGACGTTTTCGGCATCATCCTCGAAAGCCCGAACGATACGGAAAACATAGGCCAGTACCTGGAACTCATAGGCAGGGACATCGACTACATATCACCGATGGTCTATCCATCCCACTATGCGCTTGGACAGATAGTCAACAATGTGAAGTTCGATATTCCTGATCTCAAGCCGTATGAAGTGGTTTACAATTCTCTTGTGAAATGCAGGAACAGGCTGGCGCAGGTGGAAGGCTACAATGCAAAAGTCAGGCCTTACCTGCAGGATTTCACCGCAACATGGCTCAAGGACAGAAAAACCGGGAAGAAGTATTACCAGGAATACGGACCGGAACAGGTGAGACAGCAGATCCAGGCCGTGTATGACGCCGGTTATGAAGAGTGGATCCTCTGGGATGCGAGGAACACCTACAGCGAAGAAGCGCTGTTGCCTGAAGAAACAGAATAGGTTTTTAAGGAATAGTACAAGCTTTTGAAAGTATGCCTGGCATGTCGGCCAGAAAGTTATCGTACCGTGGAAACGGCTCGATAGCTGGCTGGCCGGCGTGCCAGGCGTCTTTATTGATGACCGTATGACCGGTGTGCTGTAAACCTATTTCCATCTTGACGACGAATTTGCAAAAGTGATACAATATACAGTGCCAGGAAAAATACACCTATACTAAATATTGTGTTACTTTCAGGGAGGCCGAGCCATGAAATTAACTGAGAATGCCATCAAGGTCCTTGAAAAACGATACCTTGCGAAGGACGAAACTGGTAAGCTTCTTGAAGACCCCGAAGGGATGTTCAAACGCGTAGCCAAAGCGATAGCGGCGGCAGACAAGCCTTATGTATCTTCCACGGAACTTAAAAAAATCGAAAAAGAGTTTTACAACATGATGGCAAATTTGGAGTTCCTGCCAAATTCGCCGACACTGATGAATGCGGGGAGGCCTCTCGGACAGTTGAGCGCCTGCTTTGTGCTGCCCATCGAGGATACGATGGAGGGCATATTCGATTCGATCAAGAACGCGGCACTCATACATAAAAGCGGGGGCGGCACTGGATTCAGCTTTTCCAGGCTGAGACCCAAGGGCGCGACGGTCAATTCCACGGGCGGCGTGGCCAGTGGTCCCATCAGTTTCATGAAGGTGTTCAACGCAGCAACGGAAGCGGTGAAACAGGGCGGCACCAGGAGAGGAGCCAACATGGGCATACTCAGGGTGGACCACCCGGACATCCGCGAATTCATCACGTGCAAGCAGGACAACCGGGACATCACCAACTTCAACATAAGCGTCGCACTGACGGAAGAGTTCATGAAGGCCGCCGAACAAGGCCTGGAATACGACCTGATAGATCCAAGGACCAACAAGCCGGTCAAAAAGGAAAACGCCCGTGAAATATTCAACATGATCGTTGACAATGCATGGAACAACGGTGAGCCCGGGATCATATTCCTCGACAGGATCAACAAGGACAATGTGACTCCCGAACTGGGCGAGATAGAAAGCACCAACCCGTGCGGCGAACAGCCCCTGCTCCCGTACGAGGCCTGCAACCTGGGCTCCATCAACCTGAGCCTGATGATGAGGGAAAGCGACGGCAAGACGGAGATCGACTTCGAGAAACTGAGAACTACAGTAAGGAAAGCAGTGCACTTCCTCGACAATGTCATCGACGTGAACCGTTATCCGCTGCCGCAGATCGACGAGATGACCAGGGGTACGAGAAAGATCGGCCTTGGCGTCATGGGATGGGCGGATCTGCTCTGCAAGCTCGGCATTCCGTACAATTCAGAGGAAGCCATCGAACTTGCCGAGAAAGTCATGAGCTTCATCCGGGACGAATCACGGAAGATGTCCATGGAGCTTGCCGAGAAGAAGGGAGTGTTCCCGTACTTCGACAAGAGTGTCTACAAGGACCGCGGCATCAGGGTCCGCAACGCTACGACCACGACGATCGCACCGACAGGGACGCTGAGCATAATCGCCGGATGCTCCAGCGGCATCGAGCCCCTGTTTGCGATATCGTATATCAGGAACGTGATGGACAATGACGAACTGGTCGAGGTCAACCCGGTCTTCAGGAAAGTCGCTGAAGAAGAAGGATTCTATTCCGATGACCTCATGAGACGGATCGCGAAAAAGGGATCGATACACGAGTTCGAGGAGATTCCGGCCCATGTAAGGGAAGTGTTCGTCACGGCCCATGACATAACTCCCGAGTGGCATGTGAGGATGCAGGCATCGTTCCAGAAATACACCGACAATGCAGTGTCAAAGACGGTCAACCTCAGGAACGAGGCTACCCGCGACGATGTAAGGGAGGTATTCGAACTTGCCTACAGGACAAACTGCAAGGGCGTGACCATATACAGGGACGGCAGCAGGGAGATGCAGGTGCTGAACATCGGCCAGGTCAAGGGGAAAGAGAGCCCGAATACTGAAGCTGCAGCATCCGAAGCTTCACACCCGCAGAATGCACCGGGTATCGCGCCGAGGCCGCGTCCCGACATCACGACGGGATTCACCGAAAAGGTCAAGATCGGCTGCGGAAACCTCTACATAACTGTTAATTACGACGAGTACGGGATCTGTGAAGTATTTACGAATACGGGACGCGCAGGCGGCTGCCCGTCGCAGTCCGAAGCTACGGCAAGGCTCGTATCGCTCGCGCTGAGGTCCGGCATCGATGCGAGATCCATCGTGGAGCAGCTCAAAGGCATAAGGTGCCCGTCGACCATAAGGCAGAAGGATCTGAAAGTGTTGTCCTGTCCTGATGCGATCGGCCGCCTCATAGAAAAGATACTGAAACTGCAGAACGGCAACGGGAACGGCAATGGCAACGGCAACGGGAACGGGAACGGCTTCAGCAACGGCGAAGCGAAGATAATAAAAGACGTGGTCAAAAAGTCGATGTCAGCAGATGCGGGCAGGCTCGACTACATACCGAGGCCGACCGGCAATTCTCCCGAATACGACGAAGTACGGCTGAAAATGGCCGCACTCAACGAAAGCAACAAGGGCTACAGCCTCAGTGAGACGCTCCACATGACCCACTGCCCGGACTGCGGCAATCCCGTCGAACATGAAGGCGGCTGCGTGATCTGCAAACATTGCGGGTTCAGCAAATGCGGCTGACGGAGATCTGACCCTTTCCTGGACATGATCATGGACTATATGCTGATAACTGCATAATCTCAAATTCTCCAAAAAATAAGGTGAAGCAAAATTTCACCTTATTTTTTTAAAAGGCATGACGCATCTTAACTTATTGCCTGCAAGCGTGTATAATTTTATTCGACACGGTTTTTACGCACTAAATGTATAAGCTGGAGAGGGAGAAATGAAAAACATAATCAGGCTTGTAAAATACTCCAGACCTTACTGGCACCTTCTTGTGATATCGGCTGCGAGCATCGTGGCTATCACCGTTCTGAACCTTATAGGTCCCAGGCTGATAACCTGGCTGATCGATATACTCACCGACGGGTTCAGCGAAGCTTCGCTCGGAACCATCAGGATCATAGCGCTGGCTTTGGCTGCAACATATATCCTCAGGATACTGTTCAGGTACCTTAACAGCTACCTGAGCCACAAAGCCGCCTGGAACCTCGTCGCCGACATGAGGGTCAAGGTATATGACCACCTCCAGAAGCTGTCGCTGAGGTTCTACCAGGACAAGCAGACAGGCCAGCTCATGTCCAGGACCGTCAATGATACGGCTACGTTCGAGATGCTCATCGCACACGTGGTACCTGAACTGTTCGGCAATGCCCTTGTCGTCATAGGCGTGGCAGTCGTGCTGTTCAGCACGAATGTTCAGCTTGCGCTGCTGACACTGATACCGATCCCGTTCCTGCTTTTGGGCAGCTGGATCTTTGCCAACAGGGTAAGGCCTAATTTCCGCGCCGCACAGGGGAACCTTGCCGAACTCAACGCCACATTGCAGGATAATATCTCCGGCATGAAAGAGATCCAGGTATTCAACCAGCAACGCAGGGAAAAGGACCGGATAAGGGTGAAGGCCGGCAGCTATGCCCAGGCGATCCTGCATGCGCTGAAACTGAGCGCCATATTCCATCCGACCGTCGAGGCGGTAAGTTCCATGGGGACCGTGATCGTCGTGTTGTTCGGAGGCTTTTTGGCACTGGACAATAAAATTTCGGTGGGGGACATCGTCGGGTTCATGCTGTACCTCAACCTCTTCTACCAGCCGATAAGCAACCTTGCAAGGATCACGGAAGATCTCCAGCAATCCATAGCCGGTGCCGACAGGGTATTCGAGGTGCTCGACACCGAACCCGACGTGAAGGACAGCCCCGATGCCGTGGACATAACCGGATGCAGGGGCGAGATAGAGTTCGACAATGTCAGCTTCAGGTACACTGATGATGTGCCGGTGCTGCAGGATATCAGTTTCCGGGCGGAGCCAGGCAAAATGGTGGCGCTGGTCGGGCCCACGGGAGTGGGCAAAACCACGATCATAAGCCTGATAGCACGTTTCTATGATCCGGATTCGGGCAGCATCCGGCTTGACGGGAAGGATCTGAGGGATTTAACGCTGTCGTCGCTGCGGAACCAGATAAGCATAGTCCTCCAGGATGTTTTCCTCTTTAGCGGCACGGTGGCTGAGAACATCGCATACGGCAGCAAAAACGCCACCATGGAAGATATCATAAGGGCGGCGAAGATAGCCCGGGCACATGAATTCATAATGGAGATGCCGGAAGGTTACGACACGGTGATCGGCGAAAGGGGAATGAAGCTGTCCGGCGGCCAGAAGCAGAGGCTTTCGATCGCCAGGGCCGTGCTGCGAAATACCCCTATACTGATACTGGATGAAGCTACCGCTGCGGTGGATGTCGAAACAGAAGCCAGGATCCAGCAGGCGATACAGGAACTGACCGAAAACAGGACCGTCATCGTCGTTGCCCACAGGCTCTCGACGGTCAAAAAGGCTGACACGATCCTTGTTATCGAAGACGGCAGGATCGTCGAATCAGGAAACCATTCCGAACTTTATGCGTATAATGGTGTGTACAGGCATTTATGCGACATCCAGTTCAGGGATCAGTAAGAAATTTTTAAATCACATGGAACATTATGCAATTTACCGCAGTCTAATCGATTCAGGGCTGCGGGTTTTATTGCGCGCATCCATGCACAGGCCTCCTGTGGCCTGTATCACATACAGAAAAGGAGCATGAGAGCGACTTGGAAGACAGGAAAAACAACGCTGGCAGTTCAGAAAACATAATAGAACTGAAGAACCTGAGAAAGGTTTACAGGATCGGCGAAGAAAAAGTAGTGGCGCTCGACGACGTGAGCCTGGACATAAAAAAAGGTGAATTCCTGTGCCTTTTGGGTACGTCGGGCTCGGGAAAGTCGACGCTCCTCAACCTCATGGCAGGCCTTGAAAAACCCACGAGGGGCACTATCCGGATAAAAGGCCAGGCGATCGAAAAAATGAGCGAGAAAAAGCTGGCCAGGTTCCGGCAGGACCACCTGGGATTCGTTTTCCAGTCCTACAACCTGCTGCCGATGCTCACGGCTCTCGAGAACGTCAGCATGCCGCTGATCTTCAAGGG
>DGEQ01000013.1:9241-9510 GCA_002386045.1 Hungateiclostridiaceae bacterium UBA3922
CAGCAGCAGAGGGTGGGCATCGCAAGGGCTTTCGTGGCCATGCCGGAAATAGTGTTCGCCGACGAGCCCACGGGCAACCTGGATTCGAAGACGACCAGGGAGATAATGGAACTGATCACCCGGCTGGCGAGGGAAAACAACCAGACGCTGGTCATAGTGACCCATGATCTGCAGATCGCCAGCTATGCTGACAGGATCGTCCACATCCTTGACGGCAACATAGAGAAAATAGAAATCAATAATACCAGGGCTGTCTCTTATACACATCT
>DGEQ01000056.1:0-7819 GCA_002386045.1 Hungateiclostridiaceae bacterium UBA3922
AACATATCATCGACCGGTCGTTAGTTGGGAAAATCTTTCCGGGGACCGGCGTACACGGGCCCGGAAGGATTTTTTCGTTATTTTCGTCCAAACGTTTCGGCAGCCTCGATCGTATTAGTAGTGAAGGGAGGGAAGCGGTTTGAGTTCTTTGTTGCGTACGAATGAAGAACTGATGGAGATCTATAACCGCCATGTGGACACCGTCTACCGGGTTTGCTTCTTGTACATGAAGAACGTGCCGGATACCGAGGATATGGTACAGAACACATTCATCAGGCTAATGAAGGACAGGACGGTCTTTCGGAGCGAGGAACATGAAAAGGCGTGGCTCATCAGGACGGCTTCGAACCTGTGCAGGGACCACTTCAGGCATTGGTGGTCGAAGACGACAGGTGTGGACCAGGCCAGGGATACGGCGGTTTACCAGGATTTCAGCATTGACGGATGCCTCGAAAAAGTCCTGGCGCTTCCCTCCAGGATAAAAACTGCCGTGTATTTGTATTACTATGAAGGATACTCCACGGTGGAAATCGCGAAGATAATGAAAAAAAGCGAGTCCACGGTCAGGGGTTATCTCCATACCGGCAGGAAGCTGCTGAAAATGGAAATGGAAGGTGATTCCGAGTGAGGAAGGAAGATCTGAGGAGTTCATTCGATCCGATAAAGCCGGACGAAACGGCAAAGAAGAGGATGCTGGACAATATACTGAACAGCGTCGGCGAGAGTGCCGGAGATGATGCCGGGAACCGCAGGGCGCATTACATGGGCCGCAGGGCATATTACATCAGAGCGATATCCGCATTTGCCGCAGTTGCCGTGGTAGCGGCGGGAGTGCTCATGTACGGCTCTTTGTGGAAAGGTAAAAACCTGCCACCGGGGAATCTCCCGGGAGTGATGACGGACCAGGCCGCCGGTATGGGCAGGGAGGATGCGGTCGCACCGCTCCTGGACCAGTTCAGGATCGACGACAGGCACTATATCCTGCTTACGGATGACCTGCGCAAAGAATTCGGGCTGCCCGATACGATAAGCGACGGCGATATAGGGGAGAAGATCACAGACATAAGTGTCAGCCCGGATGAAAGGCTCATAGGACGCGAGGTTTTCAGGTATGTCCCGGCCGGTTGCGACGCGGTCGTTGCGGTAAAGGGCGATGACGGGTACAGTCTGTTCAGGTTTTTCGTGTTCGAAAGTTACAACAACAACCAGGACGAAGATGCCGCAAAATACCTGGAACTGTACGGGATAAAAAGTGCGGACGATATAGCGAAAGTCGTGTTCATCGGGCATTCGGAACGCAGCAAGCTGCAGGGCATCCCGGACATCAGGGCTGAACTGACCGACAGGGACGATATCGCGGCATTCTATGGATTCTATTCCGTACTGGAGAACAGCAGCGACAAGTATTTCGACAGGCTGTTCAATTTCGGCGGGTCCGGCGGGACGACGTCTTCCGGCCATTCCATAGAGATCGATATAGCCGGGCGGGAGAGGATGGCTGCCGCCGAGTCGTTGCCGAATGGTACGGTGCCGCCGGATGCCGTCGGGCCGGATGCAGTAGTCGAGGGAAGCACCGGGTCCGGCGCGGCCGGTCCCGGGATCGGTTACGGATCCGACATGCCGATGGAGATCGCGCCCGTTGCACCGGCAAGGACTGAGCCCGTTGCGGATCTGCCCATGAGGGCAGACGATACGGCTGTTGCGTACCCGGTTCCGGCAGATACGCCGGTTTCTGCAAGCACCCCGGTTTCGAACAGCAATGCGGCATCGTCCGGCCCGTCGACAGGCATAATAATGGACACGGGCGACGGAACGACCGGGTCGGTACAGGGCAGCACAGGCGCAGCGGCAAATGCGCTGAATGACCCGGTAACTATAAGGATATACAACAAAAACGGCGTATATTTCGATTCCGTATATTACAGGAACATCGGCTTCATCAACAGGTACGAGGTAAATGAAAGGTTTGCGGCGTTCCTCAGTGAAAAGGGAGCTGTGTAAAACCGTGCCAGGTATATCGGCCGGCTATTTGCGGCCATGATGCCGAAGTATGACGATCCTGAAAATCCTTCCGGTAACTGCGCTTGCACGATGCCGGAGGGATTTTTTTCAGGCGGCCGGTCAACTGACCGGAAGAACGGCCGGTGAGTCCTGCACACTGTTTATATGCCGGCCGATGTGTTATAATGATTCCAGCGACATCCGCAGGGAGAATTTTCAGGCGCAGGCCGCGGAGGGAGAAACGATGCTGGAGTACGATGTTCCCGGGTACAAGAAGCTGAGAGTCATAGTCGGTACTGATGCCGCATGTGAGGCGGACGATCCGTTCGCGATAGCGCATGCGCTCATGTGCCGCAAATTCGATGTGAGGGCTATATTCGCCGAACAATTCGGGGGCCGGAAACGACCAAAAAGAGCTATGATGAGATCATGACAGTCCTGGACGCCATGGACATATCGGTCCCGGTTTACATGGGAGAAGAGGGAAAGCTCTCCGAAATCCAGGGCAATGATATATCCCCTGCTTCGAAGTTCCTGGTCGAAGAAGCGATGCGGGATGATGGCAAACCGCTGTTTGTACTGTGCCTGGGAGCAATAACGAATGTGGCGTCCGCGATAAGGGAAGCTCCGGAGATAATCCCGAGGATGACCGTCGTCTGGATCGGCGGCCATGGATATGAAACAGTTACTCCGGATTTTCGCGAATTCAACTCAGGGAATGATATCGATGCTGCTAATCTTGTAGTTTCAAGCGGAGTGGGATTATGGCAGATACCCTCCAATGTTTACGGATCGATGCGCATCAGCCTTGCGGAGATACAGCACAGGATATACCCTTGCGGGAAGATCGGCAGGCACCTGTTTGAAAACATGGTGAAATATAACATGTCAGAACATGCCGGGTGGACGCCCGGCGAAAGCTGGGCCCTGGGCGACAACCCGGCCGTCGGGGTGGCGATGGACCAGAACTGCGGCACCTATGTATACCGCGAAGCCCCGATCTTCAATGAGGACACCACCTACACCTTCAAAGCAGGCAGACCGAAGATCAGGGTGTATACTTCCATAAACTCCAGGTTCATATTTGAGGATCTCATAAGCAAGCTGCAGCTAAACTACGGGCCCGGCAGCGGCAAGCAGGCGTGATCCCGGGGCAGGGCTGCGGGTGGTGCCTGATGCACGCATACGTGATGTGCTGTTACAGGTATGCTGATATGTATATCCAACGGCAAGTACCGGCCCGTACATGGTGCCGGGAAGACAATAATATCCGGGAGGTCAGGATATGCAGGACAACGGGACCGGACGGTCATACAGGCATGTCGTTTCGGGGACGGTGACAGGCAGGTACGAGGTGCCCGACTACCCCGAATGGGCGCACAATGCTGTTTTCTATCAGATCTATCCCCAGAGTTTCTATGATTCGGACGGAGACGGCATCGGGGACCTGCAGGGCATAATTCAGAAGCTGGATTATGTGAAGAGCCTCGGCGTCGACGCCATCTGGATAAACCCGTTTTTCGAATCGCCGTTCCACGACGCAGGATATGATATTTCAGACTATTACAGGGTCGCGCCGAGGTACGGTACGAACGGGGATGCCCGGATGCTTTTCGAAGAAGCCCACAAAAGGGGCATAAGGGTCCTTTTTGATTTCGTTGCCAGTTACACCTCCATCGAACACGAGTGGTTCAAAGAGTCCGGCAGACAGGAGAAAAACAGGTACTCCAACTGGTACATATGGACAGACGGCACCTGGGCGCCGGTGCCCGAAGAACTGAAGGACAGGTTCATACAGGGTTATGCAAGACGTGACGGGCAGTTCATGAGGAATTTTTACTGGTGCCAGCCGGCGCTGAATTACGGATTTGAACACCCGGACCCTGCATATCCGTGGCAGCTTCCGACCGACCACCCCGATGTGCTTGCCATGAGGGAAGAGATGAAAAATGTGGTGAGATTCTGGCTGGACCTCGGTGCTGACGGCTTCAGGGCCGATATGGCGGGCGCTCTGACCAAGCACACGCGATACAGGGGAGACGGCCGGTCCGGCGCAAATAAGCTCTCCGGTACCCAGACTTTCTGGAGGGAGATACGGGAGATCCTGGACCGGGAATACCCGGGCTCCTTCATGATAGCGGAATGGTCGCATCCCGTATCCGCCGTGGCAGGCGGATTCCATGCGGACTTCTATCACTGGTTCAGCGGCTACAACGACCTTTTCCAGAAAGAAAGCTGGAGGATACTAAACGGGCTTTCAGAGGGACACAGCTTTTTTGACGCGGAAGGGAAGGGGAACATCGCGGGGTTCCTGGAAGGTTACATGCAGCAGTATGAAGCTGTAAAAGGCAGGGGCTTCGTCTGCATCCCCGTAGGGAACCACGATGTTGCCAGGATAAATATCAGGCGTTCAGCCAGGGAACTGGAAATGATTTTCGCGTTCTCGCTGACCCTTCCGGGCATGCCCTTCATATACTATGGAAACGAGATCGGTATGAGGCAGCTCCACGGACTGCCCCATGTGGAAGGCGCATACGGGCCCAGGGCGGGCGCACGCTCGCCGATGCAGTGGAAAAAGGGACCGAATGCAGGGTTTTCGGCAGCACCCGCCGACAAACTGTACCTTCCTGTAGATCCGACCGATGATCACCCCAACGTGGAAGACCAGGAAAATGACCCGGATTCGCTGCTCAACAGGGTAAGGGAGCTGATCGCTATGAGAAAACGGCACAAGGCGCTTTCTGCCCATGCAGAATTCGTTCCCCTGTATGCGGTGGAAAACGAGTATCCTTTCATATATGCCCGCGCCGCTGACGAAGAAGTGATACTTGTGGTGCTCAACCCCTCAGGGCAGGAAAGGCGGGCAGAATTCACCAGCAATCTCCGGATCGCCGGCAGGAGACTGATCGCCGGAGACGAGATCAGTATGGGATCCGCCGGCAGTAGGATTTCCGTAACAGTACCGCCGGTGACCTATTCGATTTACATAATGCAGGCCAGGCACGACAGCCAGCCGGTCATCTGAGCACACCCTGTACTGCCGTTCCGATGGTTTGCCTCTCATCGGGACCGTTCTGCAGGATGACAGGTTCGTGGGCCGGGTGGAAGCGGCTGCCGATAAAAAGACATGTACTTCGACTGACTGCCTCACATGGTGTTATATTAAGTTAATTATACGGAATAATGGGTAATAGTTAAGTAATTACAGGAAGGATAAGTTTTGATAAAGGAGTGATACATGTGAGTAAAGTGAGGCTTGCAGTCATTTACTATAGCATGGGCGGAACCAATTACCAGATGGCCAGGTGGGCTGCCGAGGCAGCAGAAGAGGCAGGTGCCGAGGTGAGGTTACGGAAGGTGCGCGAACTTGCGCCGCAGTCCGTGATCGACAGCAGCCCTGCCTGGAAGGCGCATGTCGAGGCCACGAAGGATATTCCCGAGGCTGAGTCCGACGACCTCGAGTGGGCTGACGCGATAATTTTCAGCACACCGACCCGTTTCGGGAACATCGCGTCACAGATGAAACAGTTCCTGGATATGCAGGGTGGACTCTGGGCACAGGGCAAAACGGCGAACAAAGTCGTGAGCGCAATGTCGTCCGCTCAGAACCCGCATGGCGGACAGGAGGCAACCATATTGTCCATATACACATCGATGTTCCACTGGGGAGCGATCGTAGCGGCGCCCGGTTATACGGACCCGGTGGTCTTCGGGGCCGGAGGGAATCCTTACGGAACGAGCGTGACGGTTGGACAGGACGGCAATATGGTCGGCGATATCAAAGCCATTGAGGCCGCCGTGAAACACCAGGCAAAGCGGACCGTCACCGTTGCACAGTGGGTCAAAAACGGAAAGGCAGGCTGATATCCTGTAGAAGGCTACTCAGACAGACAGGCGGCAGAACGGCTGGAAAGCCGGTCCTGCCGCTTTGTTTTGTAATGAGACTTCCTGGCCGTCGACGGCCTGCCCGAGTACTTCTTAAGCCAGCGAACAAGGACATTACTAATGAATATTGTCCATTTATCCGGCGATTTTTTTCGTTTTCTTGCCTTTCTTCAAATTTCGTTGATATCCGGTCAGGGTTTCAGTTATTATTTGGTCAGGCGGCATTGTGCCGGAACAAGCAGCAGTCGTACCTTTTTCATTAACGTCACAAAAGAGTCATGATTCGCGGCAAAATTTTCATATGAAAGGATGCGTCATATGGACAAGAGTTTTGCACCTGCTCCCAGGTTCAACCGCTGGATCCCTGTTGCGGCGAGTATCGCCATACAGCTGTGCATGGGTACGGCGTATATCTGGAGCGTATTCCAGTCCTACCTCATAGTCAGTCCGTCAACGCCGGATGCCTTGTTCAACTGGCCTGCATCTTACGGGACACTGGCCTATTCGCTGCTCCTTGGGCTGTTGACGGTGGGAAGCACCATCGGAGGCAAACTGCAGGAAAGGATGACGCCGAGGATGGTGGTTATTGCAGCCGGTGTCGTGCTTGGCTCGGGATTCTTCCTGGTCAGGTTCATCACCGAATCGACACCGTGGCTGCTCTGGTTGACTTATGGCATAATGGGCGGTATCGGGATGGGAATGGCCTATACTACGACGATCGCATGCTGCCAGAAATGGTTCCCGGACAAAAGAGGACTTGTGACAGGTATAATCGTCGCGGCCCTCGGGTTCGGCGGGCTTGTGTTCACGCCCGTCGCCGAAGCACTGATAGCAGCATATGGAGTGCTGGATACGTTCTCGATACTGGGTGTCGTATTCTTCATCGTGAACGTGGCAGGCGCGTTCTGCATCATCAACCCGCCGGAAAATTACAGACCCGCTGGATGGACGCCTCCTGCGCAGAAATCGGGCTCTGCCGTGCGCAGCTTCACCCCTTCCGAAGCGGCCAGGACACCCCAGTTTTACATGGTCATCATTGCATTCATGTGCGCGACCGCCGCAGGATCGATGATGATACCCATGGCAAAGATACTCGGGCTGCAGCCTGACAGCGGCCTGACAAATGAAGCGGCCGTTGCCGGCGTCATGATAATATCGTGCTTCAATTCTTTCGGACGCCTATTCTGGGCCGGGCTTTCGGATAAACTTGGCAGGAAGAGGGTGCTGCTGATACTTCTTGTTATTGCTGCCCTCTCGATAGTTGGAGTCTCATTCACGAAGGGTTACCTGATGCTGGCGTTCATCGCGGTCATAGGGTTCTCATACGGCGGATTCCTCGGTGTATTCCCGGCACTGACCGCTGATTTCTGGGGAACGAAGAATGTTGCGACGATCTACGGTATGATCCTGCTCGGGTTCGGTATCGGCGCAGTGGTTTCATCATACGTGGTCGCATACTTCAGCGCAGCCAGGGCGTTCACAACGGCATTCGCCATCGCCGGCGCCGCAGCAGTCGCAGGATTGGCGATAGTATCGCTGCTGAAGGCTCCTGAAGCAAAGACTGGGTAAAAAGACTGAGTGGATTGAAAAATCGGGTGCCTGGCACCCGATTTATTTTATGTAGAAATCCAGGATGTCTTCGATGCTGATGACGCCCCGTACGATATCTCCTTCCAGCACCGGCACCGCTATGATGTTGTTTTTTCTCAGCCGTCTGGCAACGGTAAGCACTTCTTCGTCCACCGAGACGGTGATCACATCTTTTGACATAACCCACTCGACAGGACACTTTTCGATATGGCCAGGTGTGATCAGGAACCTGTAAATGTCTGCCTTGACGATCATGCCGACCAGCTTCCCGTTCCTGTCCACTACAGGTGCGCCGTTTACCTTCATGCTGCTCATTTTTGCCAAGGCATCTTCTATCGTATCG
>DGEQ01000056.1:8058-20681 GCA_002386045.1 Hungateiclostridiaceae bacterium UBA3922
TCCTGACAGTTTGCACGTACAGTACCGGCTGTGTCCATGGCAGCAGATACGGGTTTTGTCAATTGGACGCACGGTACCATAATATATTACCGGAGCCTTGCAGTTCTCTTTACAAGCTGAATATTTATGCTATAATTAGTCATGTTTTAATAAAATATACTTAATAGTACGTATCTGTCCGGCAGTATTGATCATCTCCGAATTCAATGACGAAACGGGGACAGGAAAGCCGGGACGCCAGGCGGGTCCGCCTGGAGTGTCCTGTTCCGGCGGATGGCCCCGCAGGAGTTGACCAAGCGTTGTGTCGCAGTCTGAAAGACTCGGCCTGCGCTTTTTTGCTTGGGAGAAAAACAGTGCCCGGGTAGACCTCATGCATTTGCGTCGGGCAGGGAAAAGTAAGCACGCGGACGCGGGAAAATAACGGTCCCGTATAGCCAGGTCTGCCCGTGCGGTTCCGGATAAGGAGGATTGCAGTGCGCAAGCGTTTGATCGTCCTGTTTATCATATTGTTTGCCTTCTGGCTCGTGATTTCTTCGGCGGCGGACCTGCAGCACGTCCTGGTCGGGGCGCTGATTGCCTTCCTGACCGCGTGGTTCTGGCACGACCTCGGCCCAAGGCTCCCTGAAGTGCCGTCTGTACGCAGGGCGCTGCGCCTGGGCTGGTGCCTGGTCCTGATGGTGGGATACGTGATCCAGGCGAACATATCGGTGGCCAGGGCCATGCTGTTCTCCCGCCACTCGGTGGATCCCTTGTTCATGGTGCTCGATCCGGGTATCAGCACACACTGGGGAAGGGTACTGCTTGCGACCTGCATCACCATAACACCGGGGACGATCACCGTGGATATCGACCCGGAAACCGGGCATTTCATAGTCCACGCGCTCACCGGACAGATCGGGAGAGATCTTTTGTACTGGCGCCTTATAGACAAGATAAGGCAGCTCGAGGAGAAGGAGGCTTAAGTATGAGGCTGATGCTGGCAGGGCTGACGGTCCTGATCCTCATAGTGCTGCTGCGGGCGATCATCAGCCCGACCGTGATCGACCGGCTGATTTCCATCAATGCCATCACTAGCAAGGTAAGTGTGCTGATATTGCTGATAGCGTTCATCAAACACGAGTTTGGACTCATAGATATATCCATCGTTTACATGATGTGCGGGTTCGCCGGTGGGCTCTGGATCCTGAGGGTGCTGACACCCGGCGACTGGCACCTGAGGCTTCCAGGTATAAAGGGATTCGAAGGGGACAGAGAGGAAGTGCATCCTGATGATTAAGTTTTTGGCTTATGCATGTTTCATTGGCTCGTTCCTGGCTTTTGGATTCGGGACGCTGGGACTGTTCAGGTTCCCGGATGCCTATACACGGATGCATGCCGTAGGGATGGGCGATACGCTTGGCGTTGGTCTGGCCGGGCTCGGGCTCCTGCTTCTGAGTCCGGACTGGACGGTGCGGCTCAAGCTGGTATTCATCCTGCTGCTGTTCTGGCTGATCAACCCTGCCATGACGCACCTGGTGGCTAAAGCCGGACTGATCCATGGCGTGCGGCCTGCGAAAGATACGAAACTGAGGAAGGGGTAAGTATATGGTTTTCACGGCTGAGGATTACTGGCTGATAGCCCTGATGTCCATACTCGTGATCGCGTCACTGGCCATGTACTTCATAAAGGACCTGGTACATGCGGTCATCGTGTTCGGAGCATACAGCCTGATAATGGTGGTCATATGGCTGCTGCTGAACACTCCCGACCTTGCGATCACGGAAGCGGCAGCCGGCATTTGCACGACTGTCATGATGATGGTCGTCATTTACCGGACAAACAGGAGGGAGGAATAGCGCGATGATAAAGAAGCTGCTGGTATTGCTGATCGTCCTTGCGACAGCCTGGGTCGGGCTGCTTGCCATAGCTGAACTCCCTCCCTACGGGATGCCTGACAACCCTGTCCATAACCAGGTTTCCGAGCGTTACATCAACGACGCGCTTGAGGAGACCCGCGCCATGAACATGGTAACAGCGATAGTCCTGGATTACAGGGCGTATGACACGATGTTCGAGACGATAGTGCTGTTCACGGCTGCGCTGGCGGTCGTCATAACGCTGAAGACCGATAAAAAGGAACTGGGCGACGGAGAGGAGGAAGGCGGCAGATGAGAGACTTTATTTTAAAAAGGGTTGCCGCCGTGATCCTGCCCTTTGTATGCGTCTATGGATTTTACGTGATTTTCCACGGCCATATCTCGGCGGGAGGCTCCTTTGCCGGAGGTATCATCGTGGGACTAAGCTATATAGCATTTTCAACCATTTACGGCATCAAAAAAGGCCGTGCCAAAATGCCGGATAAAGTCCTCACATGGGCGGAGAGCTTTGGCACGCTGTGGTACGGGATAATGGGAATGGTCGGTATATCCAGGGGAGTCCCGTTCCTTGCCAACAAGCTGGCGGGCGTCGATCTCGGGGTCCCTGGAGCGCTCTTTTCCGGGGGACTCATCTTCTATATCGGCCTGGGCGTCGGCATAAGGGTCGCCAGTACCATGATCACCATATTCTTTACGCTGATGGAGGATGATCGTGAAAACGCTGCTTGAAAAACTAATTGTCAATTATCCATATTTCTTTGCCATGGTTTTGTTTTCGATCGGGGTGATGACGGTACTGACCCGGTCCAACTTGTTCAAGAAGCTGCTTGGGATCAATATCATGGGAAGCGCCGGCTATATCCTGTTCATCGCCGCCGGAAACATAAGGGGCGGTACCGATCCGATCCTCCATCAGTCGGATCCCGGGACGGTCTACGTAAATCCGCTGCCGTCGGCGCTCATGCTTACGGGCATCGTCGTCAGCGTGAGCGTGACCGCGTTTGCATTGTCGCTGATCATCAGGCTGTACAAGGAATATGGTACCACTGACGCCCGGCGGATCGCCCGGATGAGAAACGAGGTGACGAAGAGTGACAGCAGTGATCGCGGATAACCTGCCGGCATTCGTTATAATAGTGCCCCTGTTTGCCGGTGTTGTCCTGCCCGTATTTGCACGCCGGCAGAGGCTGGTGGAAGGACTGGTCGTGCTGGCTGAAGCGGCGGGGCTTGCAGGCGTCGGCTTTCTGGCTTATATAGTCTTTACGCATAGAGGTACGGACTGGGTCTACCAGATGGGGGGCTGGCCGGCTCCGTGGGGTATCGAACTGACGGTGAACAGCCTTGCCGTGTTTTTCCTGTTTGCAGTAATGGCCGTAAGCCTTCCTATAGCATTGTTCACCATGGGGAACTTAAAGGATGAGGTAGGAAGCAACAAGCGGACAGCCCGGTTTTATACACTGTTCCTGCTGCTGGTGGGGTCGCTTGCGGGCATGGCACTGGCCAATGACCTGTTCAACACTTATGTACTGGTTGAAGTAGCCACGCTGAGCTGCTGCGGCCTGGTCAGTTCACGGGGCACACCGCGGGCAGCCGAAGCGGCTTTCACATACCTGGTACTTGCGACTCTTGCCTCTTCCCTCGTGGTGATCGGGATAGGTTTCATATACGTGACAACAGGGCACCTGAACATGGGATTTGCATCACAGGGGCTTGCACAGGCATGGCAGGACAGGCCCCACGTGGTATGGCTCGCGATCAGCTTCGTGCTGGTCGGGTTCGGGCTCAAGTCAGCCCTCTTCCCACTGCATGTCTGGCTGCCGGATGCGCATTCATCTGCTCCGTCTCCAGCCAGCGCCGTTTTGTCGGGCCTTGCCGTAAAAGGGTATATGATCTGTCTTCTGAAGTTTTTGTATGTTGTTTTCGGACCTGCCCTGATGAAGGAGTTTTCGGTGGACAGGATACTGGTGCTGGCAGGCATGGCTGCGATCATATGCGGGGCAGTGATGGCGCTCCCGCAGGATGACCTGAAGAGAAGGCTTGCATTTTCCACGGTATCCCAGGTCGGATATATTTACCTTGGTTTCGGACTTATGGATGAAAACGGGCTGGCAGGCGCGCTGTTCTACCTGGCCAGCCATGCGGCGATAAAATCGACGCTTTTCCTGTCAGCAGGCGCCATGATTGCCTCCGCCGGTAAGAAAAAGATCAGTGAGATGGCAGGCATCGGCCGCAAAATGCCGTTGACGGCAGCGGCCTTCACGGCGGCCAGCCTGGGGCTGATCGGCATACCGATGTTTTCAGGTTTCATCGGCAAATGGTACCTGATAGCCGGAAGCCTTGATACCGGGGATTTCCTTCCGACGGTCATAATAATCGCGGGAAGCGTGCTCTGTGCCGCATACCTTTTCCCGGTGATCCGCGCCATGTGGTTTGAAACGCCGCAAAAGGCGAAGCAGGAAAGTACCGTGCAGCAGGAGTGCAAAACAGCCGTGCAGCATGCAGCGGAGCATATGCCTGCCGGACCCGGAGTGCCGCGCGAAGTACGGGTGAAGGATCCCGGGGCAGCCCAAAAACTTGCCCTTATCCTGCTTACGGCAGTCATATTCGTACTCGGGGTCGTACCGGGACCTTTCATAGAACTGGCCAGGAGCGCCGCCGCTGAATTGCTTATGCTCCGGTAAGCGAAGGAGGAGATTTTCCGATGCCTTATTCTGCTGATGCTTTGAAAATATATCTTGTCCTGGGTTTATCGAGCGGGGCAGCCGGCGGACTGGCCGTTATGCTGATCCCCGGGGCCAGGCGCCGCCTGCGCAATATGATAACGCTGCTGTTTGCCGCATCCGGCGCAGTTTTCAGCTGGCTGACAGCATTATCGGTATTTGCCGGGAAAGGTACGAGGATCGGTTTCGTATCCGGCGATTTGGAGTGGAGTCTTGATCCGGATCCGCTCGGTGCTGTTTTTGGACTGATCGCTTCCACTTTATGGATGTTTGCGACCGTATATTCATTCGGATATATGGCGGAGAAAAGCGGACAGCGTGTTTACTACTCCTTTTTCCTGTTTTCTCTTAGTGCGGCTGTCGGAGTGGCTTTTGCAGGGAACCTGGTGACCCTGTACCTGTTCTATGAACTGCTTACCCTTGCCACATATCCGCTGGTGATCCATGAGCGCACTCCCGAAGCGGCGGCTGCCGGGACGAAGTATATCATGTACAATCTTTCAGGCGCAGGAGCCATACTTATTGCGATAATCATCACTTACAGGTACGCCGGGGATCCTGGCTTTACAGGGGGCCCTGTACTGGCCGGGGTCAACAGCCCGATGCTCGGCTGGCTTTTGGTCATGTACATCGTCGGATTCGGCGTCAAGGCAGCGTTGATGCCGTTGCACCGCTGGCTGCCCGCAGCCATGGTGGCGCCGACTCCAGTGAGTGCCCTGCTGCATGCCGTCGCTGTGGTCTACGCAGGTGTATTCGGCGTCATCAGGGTCGTGTATTCCGTGTTCGGACGCGGACTTGCCGGGCAGTTGGGCATCAGCCGGGTACTTCCGTGGGTTGCGGCATCCACCATCCTTGCCGGGGTCATCGTTGCGCTGCGGCAGGATGTTTTGAAGCGCAGGCTGGCATACCAGACCGTCAGCCATCTTTCGTACATCCTGCTTGGAGCTTTTACGCTGCAGCCCTGGGGGCTGGCCGGGGCAATGATGCAGATGATCACTTATCCGTTCATGAAAATGACGCTGTTTTTCTGTGCAGGGATCATCGCCAGGCAGACCGGTGAGACCAGGATCAGCCGGATGGGCGGGGTCGGCCGGAAACTGCCGTGGACGATGGCCGCTTTTACGGCCGCAGCCCTTGGGATGACAGGCATGCTGCCGCTAAGTACATTCTGGGGCAAGTATTACCTGATGAAAGGCAGTGTGGCGGGCGGCATGTGGCCGTTCGCCCTGGTGCTTGCAGCCAGCGGCCTCATCAATGCCGCGTGTTTCATACCCGTTGTGGTGCAGGCATTCCGCGGCGATAAAACGCCGTCCTGCAAGGAAAAAGGCGGCAGTATGGCTCTGATGTTCGCACCGGCCGCGGCACTGGTGGTCATCGCGCTTGTGACCGGACTGGTGCCGGGGATCGTATGGCCCGGGGCAGAGGCCGTGACAGACTGGTTCTTTGGTTGATAGGAGGTAAAGCTGTGCTGATCGTATCGATCCTTGCCATACCCTTTACAGCAGCAATCATCATGCTCCTGCTGAGGCGTGGAAGCCCTGCGGTACCCGTCTCTGTATCTGCGATCGTATTTGTCTCCAGTTGCCTTTTGTTAAGAGGTGTTTTCAGCGGGAACGACGCTGTCCTGCGGGTATCTCTTCCGGGCCCTTATGTACCCACGTTCCGCGCCGATGCCGCATCCTCGGTATTTGCTGCGCTGGCCGCATTCGTATGGCTGGCTGTATCCATTTATATGCCGGGATACATGAAGCATGAAAAAAGACCCGAAAGCTTTTATATATGGACACTGTTCACGCAGACGGCGGTCTTGGGCGTTTTCCTTGCCGGCGATTTCCTGACCATGCTGCTCTTTTTTGAACTGATGACTGTTGCGTCGTACTTCTGGGTCATCGATCGTTGGGACCGGAAAGCTGTCAGGGCAGGGTACCTGTACCTGTTTTTCAGCCTTGCCGCCGGTTTCCTGGTGGCGATGGGGATCGTGATGACCAGTGAGGCGACTGGTATTTTGCCTGCAGTCGGAAGCGGCCCGGCGGCGTCTTCCGATCCGCGCCTGTTTGGCTGGGGGATCGCAATGTTTGCACTGGGGTTCGGCATAAAGGCAGGGATCGTGCCTCTGCATGTATGGCTCCCGCATGCCCACAGCGCGGCGCCGACTCCTGCAAGCGCGCTCCTGTCGGGCCTGCTCATAAAGGTTGGAGCCTATGGCCTGGTACGGACGGCCGGGATGGCCGGATGGGGCCTTGCGGACATAAGCGGCGTAGAGTGGTTTGGGCCGACCCTCACGGCTGCAGGGATCTGCTCGATGCTGATCGGCGTCGTTTCAGCTTTGCTGCAAAGTGATGCTAAACGGCTCCTGGCATACCACAGCATCAGCCAGATGGGCTATATAGCATTCGGACTCGGCATCGGTTCCTGCCTTGGGGCAGATGGCGGAGTAGCTGTCGCCGGCGCCGTGTACCATGTGATGAACCATGCTTTGTTCAAGGCGGCGCTGTTCCTTGGCGTAGGGATCATATATGTAAGCACGCATGAGACGAACCTTTACAGGCTTGGCGGCCTGCTGCGCCGGTTCCCGGTGACCGCGGCGCTGATGCTGGTTGCCGTCCTGGGGATCACAGGTGCTCCGGGGCTGAACGGGTATGCAAGCAAGACATTGCTGCACCATGCGGCCGGTATCGCCGCAGAGACCGGCTCCCGGTGGCTGGCGTGGGCCGAGCGGCTTTTCGTGGTGACCGGTGTCGGCACTGCTGCGTCATTCATCAAGCTTTATTACCTTATATTTCTCAGGAAACCCGGTGAAGAAGCACACCGGGGGAAACGTGCCGATAAAAGCCCGGCGGATGCCCGGGAACAATCGGATATGCCGGCGAAGGGAAGGGCACCGGCATGGATGCATGCCGCGATGGGGCTGCTGGCCGCTGCAATGGTGGGCATAGGAGTTGCGCCGGGGTTTTTTGCCGAAAAGCTGGTAATACCGGTCGTGCGCACCCTGGGCGCAGAGCAGGGCATTGCCGGGCTTGCGGCCTTCGCTCTGCCGGATCACGTCGGTTCCGCGTTCTGGAATGCCGGGGACGTTTTCAGTATCATCATTACCCTGATCGTCGGCATGCTGGTCTGCATTGCCGGGCTCAGGCTTGGCATATTCCACTGGAAGCCTCCCGTCTGGATGACAGAGGAAGGTTTGGGGAAAATGGCTGCAAAGGGCGTCCTGCGGTTATGGGATGAAGGAGCCAGGGAATACCATGTGATCGCCGACAATGCCCACGAGTCCGGGGATGCGCTGAAAAACAGGCTTTATTCCTTTGTGCGGAAGTTCGACCGGGCCAGGAGCGGTACTGTCGGCAGGGTAACGGTAACGGGGATCAGCGCCGATGCGGCATTGCTGTTCGTGATACTTGCTTTGCTGATAGTATGGTACATCATAGTCCACCCGGATATCCCCGAATCATGGCTTTGGATTTTCAGGACTCAGCAGTAAAGCAATGCTGACGCTCTCAAAAACAGCTGGCTCAAGACAGCGGATTCCGCCCCGGCATGGCCGGAGGCGGAGTTTTTTACTGTCCTGCGGAGTTATCATGTATGGATGTGTCCTGTCCCGAACTTCGATCAATCGTGGTACAGCCCGAACAGCTTCAGCAGCCTCTGCCAGAAGGTCAGCTGTGCAGTCTCACTTGCGGCAGCATTCACGGTTTTCGGCATTTTGATCGGGTCGGTCCTCAACACGAACTGGACTGCCTTAATGCTGGTGTTCTTTTCAGATACGAAGGAGACCGGCTTTTCATCGCTGCCAAGTATGTCTTCGAGCAGATCGTCTATCTCTTTTTCTATTTCAGAATCGATGCCGGATGTACCTTCGCGCAGCTTTCCCATGCCGGCCTTGTATGAAGCAAGGCCGTCCCGCAGTTCCGTTGCCGCCGAACCGAGTTGTGCCCCGGCCTTGTACAGTTCATTTGCGGATGCTGCCAGCATGGCGGCTGAAGAACTGAATTCCCCGGTCCCCTTTGCCAGTTCCGCAGCCCCTGCTCCCAGCTGCGCAACGCCGTTCGTATAGTTTTCCAGGCCCCGGGTGAACTGCACGACTCCGTCAAGCTGGTTTTTCACGTCCGAAAGGGCTTCTGAAAGTCCGGGCACAAGCGAAAGACCTGGCATCTGTGAAAGCTGTGAAAGCATGTCGGTGTAATTTTCCGGCGTCAGGTCGGGCATCTCCCGGTCGATTTCCTTCAGCCGGGCGTTGACGGCATCGAATGTCGCCTGCTGTATTGCATAAGCGCCGCTCATGAGCAGGGCGTTCTGATTTGACATTTGCAGCAGGCCGTCCCTCAGCGCGGCCGCCCCGGCGTCCAGTTCGACGGCTCCGGCAGAAAGCTGGCCGATGCCTTCATTGAAAGCTTTCAGGCCTTCCGTGTATTCCCGTATCCCGTCTGACAACCGGTCAAGCCCGGCCAGCAGTTCGCCCGCGCCGCTGTCAAGTTCCTTTACCGCCTCGGCAAGTTGAGCGATCCTGTCGCCGAACATCCCGGTGTCGGCCTCTATACCGAAGACAAGCCTTATTCCGTTAATGGTGACCGGATCCATCCCGAAATCTCTCACATTGGCCGTTGCGGTCAGGTCAGCATTTTTCCCTGGCAATACCGTCCAGGTGATCTGCTTTTTTCCGCCGGCTTCAGCGATGACCGCATTTTCGGCTTCTATGTCCGAGCACAGTCGGCTGTTGAGTGGTAACGATACCTGGAGGGCATAGTTGTCGAAAAAGCTGCCGGAAACCCTGTCGTTCCGCCTGACCGACACCGCGATCTTCAGCCTGCCGCTTTTGCCTGCCAGTTCGTCTGCGGAAAGTTCCCTGTCGTCCAGGAAGTATTTTATCGTGAAGTTCCAGGGAAGGTCCTTCTTTTCGAGTGTCCCCTGGTAGTAGAACTTTTCGGCGGCCGTGTTTATGGTGATCTTGTCACCATCCCGGACCAGCTCTTCAGACGTGGTCAGGTTCCGGATCTCGGAATAGCTGCCGTAATCGGTGATGGCTCCGCCGTCGAATATGTTCACGACGTACAGGTCCCTGACGGACCCGTCATGTTCCAGTATTCCGTAAACGGCTTCTTCCTTGGGGGACGCAGGTTCCTGGTCCGATGACGACGTGGCATCCCTGGCTGCTGCGGCCGTGACACCTGCAGCTTCATCGCCCGATGCTGACGCAGCCGGTCCCCGGGCCGACATTGAAACCGAGGCCGAAGCCGAAACAAGCAGCATTGTGATTATCAGAAAAAGAGAAATCGGTTTCTTCATTCGATATCACTTCCTTTATCTTTTCTTGTGCCGTGAAACCCGTTATTAAGAGTCGTTTTCCTGATGACCCCGTCGAACAGGACGAGCAGCGCGGGAAGGACGCATGCCACCATGACCAGTGACAGCAGCGTGCCCCTGCCGAGCAGTATGCCCAGTTCGATTATGATGGGGTTGTTTGACGTATATGCCAGTGTGAACCCGGAGACGGCCAGGATCACTGCGGAGATGAGGACAGCCACGAGATTGTCCGAAATCGTGATGCGCATGGCCTCTTTCTTCGGGTAGTTTTTCCTGTTGGCCAGGTAGGTGTTGGTGAACAGTATGGCATAGTCCACGGTCGCCCCGAGCTGCACGGTGCTGATTATCAGGTAACCGACGAAGTTCAGCGGTTGTCCTGCGAAATACGGGAACGAGAGATTGATCCATATCGCCGTTTCGATGGTGAACACCAACAGGAAAGGCAGGCTGGCGGAACGGAAAGTCACCAGAAGCACGAGGAATATTCCAATGACTGCTGCCAGGCTGACCCTCCGGTTGTCCACCGAAACGATATCTTTCATGTCATACAGGGATGCGCTCTGGCCTGCGAGCCAGTATTCGTCATAATATCCCGCCGCCGTGTCCAACACGCTGCGGACGGTATCGAATGCCTCGTCGCCTTCGTCCTCCGTATCCGTGTTTATGATCATCCGTGCGTAGTGTTCGGAATAAAACTGCTCCAGTGCCTCATCCGGGGCGAACTCTACCGGTATCTGCGCACCAACGGCCGTTGTATATGATATTACGCCTGTCACATGGGGCAGCCCCGAAAGCGCGTCCGCCAGTTCGGCTTCAGTGCCCGTGTCCCCTTTGGGCACCAGCAGTGCCAGCGTGTTCTGCCTGCCGAATTTTTCCTCGATACGGGCGGTATCTGTACCGACCCTGGTAGCCCTGGTTATGTTGCTCGTACCGTACATGTAACCGGTTTCGGACTGGGCAAGGAAGCAGGGTATCGCTATGGCGAGGGCAAGCACGAGGAACGGTATCCTGATCTTCGTCAGCACTCTGCCGGCTCCTTTGAAGTCAGGCAGAAGTTTCCTGTGCCTCGTTTTGTCGATCAGTTTATACAGTGTCAGCGTAAGTGCCGGCAGAAAAACCATGACTGAAATGAAGCTGAATACTATGCCCTTCAGCAGGTTGATACCCAGGTCCGCGCCTATCCCGAAACGCATGAATATGAGAGCGGCAAAGCCGATCGCCGTAGTAGCGGCGCTGGCTGCCACCGTCGGGAGCGACTCCTTCATTGCAAGCTTCATTGCCTTTTCGGGCTCGACGGTCTGCCTGTGGCTGTTGAAACTGTGGAGCAGGAAAATCGTATAATCCAGCGATACTGCAAGCTGCAGGACCGGGCTGACCGTCCTCGTGATAAACGATATCTCGCCGAGCAGTATGTTCGTCCCCATGTTGATCAGTATCGCAGCGCCTATGGACATAAGGAAGAACAGCGGCTCTATCCATGAACCGGTGGAGAGGATGAGGATGACCAGCACTATCGGGATCAGCAGCGCCATCGCATTGGCCACTTCCGTGACCGACATTTCCTGCGCTTCAGCAATGGAAACGGCATCGCCGGCAGCAGGATTATCTTCGCCTATTATCTCATAGATAGCCCTGACGGCTTCCAGTTCCCTGCCGGACTCGACAGTCAGGCTCATCAGCGCGTTATTGTCCCTGTAATAGCTTTCGACCACCGATGCGTCGAGAAATCCAACGGGAGTCGTCTTCAGCGTGTCCAGGCCGACCACGTCGTCAAGCCAGTCCACGTCTGCCACGCCTTCTGTTGCGGCGAGTTTCGCCTTGTATTCCAGCGCTTCATGTATCGAAACGTTCGTGATCATCACCCTTGTGTTCGGCATTTCACCGCCGAACTCTTCCTTCATTATCCTGATAGCAGTCGTTGACTGCGCATCGGAGGGCAGGTAATCCACCGTGTTGAAATTGACCGGAACGAATACCGACAGCAGTCCGCCGAGCATGGCTGCGGTCACGAATATCGCAAGTATCGTTTTCCTGTGGTTTATCACTGCCTGTGAAAACCTGTCCATTGTCCATCACCCCTTTTGCCAGACACGATGTCGATAATCAACTTTATGTCGATAATCAACTTTATGTCGAAAATCGACTCTATGTATAGTTTATATACACGGTGGCGCAAAATCAACAAACAGATAATTAAAATATGTATGTTATCAATCACATGCCGGGGATATGTCTGTTATCTGATATATTTCAAAAAACTGACGGTTATTGGTCCGGAAACGGGCGATGTGTCAGATGACCGACGTGCCTGGCACGCCGGTTATTTATACTGTATAATGTTAATACAAAAACCAAAGAAGGATATGCAGCATATGAAGAAACTGGTCGCAGGGATACTTGCACATGTTGATGCCGGAAAAACGACATTGTCGGAGGGCCTTCTTTACCTGGGCGGCAGGACAAGGAAACTGGGCAGAGTGGACAGGAAAGATGCCTTCCTGGACAACTATGGACTGGAACGGGCCAGGGGCATCACTATTTTTTCGAAGCAGGCCGTGCTCGATATCGGGGATGTACAGGTAACACTCCTGGATACCCCGGGACATGTGGACTTTTCGACCGAGATGGAAAGGACGCTGCAGGTGCTGGATTACGCCATCCTTGTGATCAGCGGGGCAGACGGCATACAGGGGCATACGCGGACCCTGTGGAACCTGCTGGATATATACCTGTCTCTTATACACATCT
>DGEQ01000061.1:0-467 GCA_002386045.1 Hungateiclostridiaceae bacterium UBA3922
GGGCTTGAGAACATAGGCGTTGCCATGGAAAGAGGCCGGGTCATGACCGACCTGCACGGCAGGACCAATGTCCCGGGCGTATACGCCGCAGGAGACGTAAACGGCGTATCCATGCTCGCACATACGGCATACCGGGAAGCCGAGGCCTGCATCAACGATATGCTCGGAATAGAGGACGAGATCAGGTATAATGCGATACCTTCGGTGATCTACACCGATCCCGAGGTGGCCGGAGTAGGCGAGACGGAGGAATCAGCCGCCGAAAAAGGGATCGATTTCGTGTCGGCCAGGCTTCCGATGACATACAGCGGAAGGTATGCTGCCGAGAACGAGAGAGGGGACGGTATTTGCAAGATACTGATCGATAAGCGTCTCAGGACTGTCATTGGCGTCCACATGATCGGGAGCTATTCATCGGAGATCATATACGGGGCTGCGATGATGATAGAAAAAGGGATGCGGGTCGA
>DGEQ01000061.1:760-3991 GCA_002386045.1 Hungateiclostridiaceae bacterium UBA3922
CCGTCGATATCTACCCTGAACCTGCCGCCGCACAGCCTTGTAAAGCTTTCAGCGATGGACAGGCCAAGGCCGCTTCCTTCCGAAGTTCGTGATTTGTCGCCGCGCGCGAACCGCTGCAGGATCTCCTCCGCTGTGAAGTCCATCTCATAGCCGGCCGTGTTCTTCACCGTTGCGACAGCCATGCCTTCGGTCTCTTCGAGGGAGATGTATACCCTGGTGCCCTGGAGCGAATATTTAAGCGCATTGTCGATCACGTTCTGGAATACCCTGTAGAGTTTTTTGCCGTCAGCGAAAATCAGCATCGGGTTTTCCGGCAGCCTGACCCTGAACACAAGCCCGGAATTTTCGATCCTGTCGCCCATATCGGCCAGCGTCTGCTCGATCAGTTTTTTGAGATCCAGCTTATCGATATCCACCGGCATGCTGCCGCTTGTACTTTTGGCCAGGTCAAACAGGTCCGATACCATGTTGTTCAGTCTGCCGGCTTTTTCGCCAAGTATCCTGACGTAGTCCCTTGCCGATTCGGGCAGGTCCTCTTTCGAGAGCAGATCGATATAGCTTATGATGGAGGTCAGCGGTGTTTTGAGGTCATGCGATACATTCGTTATGAGTGCCACCTTCATCCTCTCGGATTTCATCTGCTCTTCAAGGCTTTCGTTGAAGCCCCGGTTGATATCCATGTATGTCCTGTTGTTTCCTTTGACATACCAGTATATGACGACCGCTTCAAGGACCGGGGGAATGATAAAGGCGAGGGATCCCGTCAGCAGGAATAAAAACGTGAGGGATACGAATACAAAACTGATGATTATGAAAATGAGCTGCCTGTAAAACAGCGATCTTGTCAGCGGATATTTTGAAAACGCCCTGCCGTCGAACAGGCTGACCGCATAGTCATAGATCCGGTAAAGGAATTTGTAAATAAGGCTGTGTTTTACCAGGGTTCCCGCCTTTATCTTGCGTATCAGCGCAAGCACGATCATACCGCATAAAGCGGTTACTGATAATGTTATGATGCCAAATACGGCCAGTGTCCCTTTGTGGTATGCAGTCAGGACTCCTCTGTCATACGGTCCCGTTTCAAACGCTGAAAATGCCAGCAGGTACCATGGCACTACCAGGAAGCATAATATTGCGATCAGTATGTCCGAGTAAACGGAATCGATCCTCCCCGGGTGAAGTTCCCTGTCATCGGGCTTTCTGCCTGTCACCGCTGCCAGGTATATGGCAAGGATCACTGCCAGGATCGCTCCGACTGCCGCAGCTGTCACGAGCCTTATCACTACCGCTCTGCCCTGGGTCCATTCCTGCTCCTGCGCTTTTGTGTATTCCTTCGGGTATGCTATGTAGATCCTGTTGGTTTCTTTCAGGACATCCCGAACATCAGGGTTAGACAGTTTATAGTAATAAACGCTCGAATACGGGAAGTTCCTGTGGTTTTTCAAATACCATCGTCCGTTTTCCAGTGCGCAGAAAGCCGGTTCGAACTGCTCAAAAAAGCTTCTGTCCGGATTTTCCACGTTCGTGAGTTCTTTGCTTCCGTCACTGATATAATAATGATATGGTACATTGCCGGGCAGTTCACCTGACAAAAGTGCCTCGCCTGCCTCTGCTGCCGCTTTCCCCATCAGGTCTGCGAACTCCCTGCTGTCGAAATAGTCGTCTGTAAAGATACGCTGAAGGTCCATGTCCCTGAAGTAAATATACAGTGCCATTTCTGCCAGGCCGGTCAGGATAAGCACTGTGAGTATGAATGCGGCCACTTTTGTCACTGAATTCGTGCTAAATCTTCTCAATCTTGTAACCAATACCCCACACCACCTTCAGATATTTAGGCTCCTTCGGGTTGATCTCGATTTTTTCACGGATGCGTCTTATGTGGACCATAACGGTGTTTTCCACCGAGTAGGGGACTTCCTTCCAGACGGCCTCATAGATCTGCTCCGCCGAAAACACGACGCCCGGTTTCGACATCAGCAGTTCCAGTATTTTGTATTCCTTTGCCGTAAGTTTTACAGGTTCGCCGTCGACCGTGAGCTGTTTTGCGTCTGTATCGAGACAGAGCCCGCCGGTCCTTAATACCGAGGATTTCTGGCCGTTGGCGATGTCGCCGAGGTGCATGTACCGCCTCAGCTGGCTTTTTACCCTGGCGACCAGTTCCAGGGGATTGAAGGGCTTCGTCACATAATCGTCCGCGCCCATGGACAGCCCGAGGATCTTGTCGCTGTCCTCGGATTTCGCGGAGATTATGATGATGGGTATGTTCCTGCTCTCGCGTATCTTCATCGTGGCCGAGAGCCCGTCCAGCTTCGGCATCATGATGTCAAGCAGGATCAGGTGTACCTGGTTCGCGGCCAGGGCTTCCAGCGCTTGCATCCCGTCATATGCCTTTATGACATCGAAGCCTTCGCGGGCGAGGAGCTTTTCGACGGCCATGGCGATTTCCCTGTCGTCGTCGACGACGAGTATCCTTGCTTTGTCTGTCCGGGCAACCCCGGAGTATATTGCTGTGTTGTCCACTGCGCATCCCCCTTCAGCCTGTGTCGTATTGTAGGGCATGATTCTTACGACCGGTCTGATGAAATTCTTAAAAAAATCTTAACTTTGCTGGCACTCCGGTAAAGTCGGCCGCCATGGGCAGGTCCTGACGGATCCCGGACAACTGCTTGCCGGTGTATATTAAGTTACCGGCGCATCTCAAGTATACAAGTGTATTATAATACACATTCGTGGATTTTTGGGCCAGGCACTGTTCAAACGGATGCCGGCCTGGGGTATAATGATTACATACGGATGAGTTTTTCAGGAAGATCGGCAGCTGCGAAACCGGCAAATATCAGTACAGGAGGAGAAAACGATGCAGTACCTGTTTCCGGACGGTTTCACGTGGGGGGCCGCGACGGCCGCATACCAGATAGAAGGAGCTTACAGGGAGGACGGCAAGGGCGAGAACATATGGGACCGCTTCAGCCACATCCCGGGAAAGGTTTATGAAGGCCATACGGGAGATGTCGCGTGCGACCATTACCACAGGTATGAGGAAGACATCGGGATAATGAAGGACATCGGACTCAAATCATACCGCTTCTCGATATCGTGGGCGAGGGTGTTCCCCGACGGGAAGGGGAAACCGAACCAAAAGGGGCTGGATTTTTACAGGAGACTCGTGGAAAAGCTCAACGAGAACGGCATAAAGCCTGCCGCGACACTTTATCACTGGGACCTGCCGCA
>DGEQ01000061.1:4190-6070 GCA_002386045.1 Hungateiclostridiaceae bacterium UBA3922
AATGAACCGTGGGTAGTGGCATTCGTCGGGCACTGGCAGGGCAGGCACGCTCCCGGGATCACCGATTTCAGGACTGCCCTGCAGGCGGCGCATCATCTGCTGCTTTCCCACGGCCAGGCGGTCAAGGCATACAGGGAAACAGGCAGCAGGGGAGAGATCGGGATAACGCTCAACATGAACCCCGTATACCCCGTTTCTGACGGCAAGGAAGACATGGCTGCGGCAAAGCTGTACGACGAATATCTCAACAAATGGTTTGCCGATCCCGTACTTAAAGGCGCTTACCCTGCCGGCCTGGTGCAGCATCTGCAGAAGATGGGCCTGCTCGGCGAAATTGACGGCCGCGACATGGAGATCATCCGTCAGCCCGTCGATTTCCTCGGAGTAAATAATTATTACAGCAGCTTCATAAAATATGACGGTACGCTGTGGCCGATACCCACGGCTGAAACGGCGACCGGCAGGGACAGGACGCAGATGGGCTGGGAGATAAATCCCGAAGGTATCCATGACCTGCTCGTAGGCCTCAAAAGGGACTACGGCGGGATAAAGATCCTCATCACCGAGAACGGCGCGGCTTTCAACGACATCGTCAACCGCGAGGGAAAGGTCGAGGATGACAACCGCGTGGACTACCTTTACAGGTACCTGGCGCAGGTACACCGCGCGATCAGCTCGGGCGTGGATGTCAAAGGATATTATGTGTGGTCGCTGCTGGACAATTTCGAATGGGGACACGGTTACAGCAAAAGGTTCGGGATCGTATACGTCGATTTCAAAACGCAGAAAAGGATTTTGAAAAAAAGCGCGCGTTGGTACAGGGATGTGATCAGGAACAACGGCTTCTGAAACTGCAGGTCCCGGGAACCGGCAGTCGTTCAGGCCGATGACTGTTGAAAACTGCAGTTGGCGGAGGGATTGCGAAATACGATGGCAGCCGGCGAAGGTCTGTTACATATATGATAAACCAGGTGCGGACAAGATAAGTGGAAGATCTGGCATGGACATGATATATGAAAAACTTGATACAGACAGGATAGATGTGATAGGCGACATACACGGATGTTTCGGGGAGCTGGCCGGACTGCTGGGAAAGCTCGGGTACGATGTAGGCGAAGACGGACTGGTCAGGGGAGCGCCGGAGGGCCGTACCCTGGTGTTCCTTGGTGATTTCACGGACAGGGGGCCGGAACCGGTAAAGGTGCTCAGGCTGGTCATGGACGCCGTAAATAGCGGACTGGCACGGTCCGTGAGAGGCAACCACGAGGAGAAGATACTGCAAAAGCTCATAAAAGGAACACCGGCGAAAGAAGAAGTCATGGAGACGCTCCGTGCCATAAGGGCCGAAGGGCCGGATTTTGTGCGGCAGGTGATCGGTTTCATCGACGGGCTGCCGTACGTGATACTGTGCAGGAACGACATCCTGGTCGTACACGGCGGCCTGAAGGAGGAACTGCAGGATCTTGATACGATGGACCCAAAGCTGCGGGGCAGGATAAAAAGGATGGCGATATACGGCGACATAACGGGCCGGAAACTGGAGGACGGGAGGCCTGAGCGGCTCGACTGGGCAGCGGATTATAAAGGGGAAATGACCGTCATATACGGCCATACGATAGTCGACACTGTCCGGTGGAGGAACAACACCATAAACATTGATACGGGATGCTTCAGGACGGGTATACTTACTGCCGTAAGGATGCCTGAAAGAGAGATCGTCCAGGGTACGCGGGCTTGATTTGCCGGAGTCGGCATGCCCGGCCCTTCATGCTGCACAAAAGTATTATTGGAGGCGGCAGAAGCATGGCCTGTGGGACAGATCTGCCGGAACGGACAAAGGATTGAGGAGGATACGAGGGAATGAAATACAGGAAGATGGG
>DGEQ01000061.1:6335-6907 GCA_002386045.1 Hungateiclostridiaceae bacterium UBA3922
GACCTGGCCAGGACCGAAAGACAGATACTGATGGCCATCGAACGCGGCGTGAACTATTTCGACACCGCCCTGATATACCATGGCGGAAGGAGCGAATCCATACTCGGTGACATCCTGGCTAAGGGTTACCGGGACAAGGTCAGGATAGCCACGAAGCTCCCGCCTTTCGCAGTACATTCCACGAAGGACATGGACAATATACTAAACAGCCAGCTCAAGAAGCTGCGTACCGATCATGTCGACTATTACCTCCTCCATGCAGTCAATGATTACGGAGGATGGGAAAGGCTGAAGAGGCTCGGAATAGAGGAGTTTGCCCGGAAAGCGAAGGAAGACGGCAGGATACGATGGTTCGGTTTTTCATACCACGGGAACAAAGAGGACTTCAAAGCGATCATCGACGACTACCCGTGGGATATGTGCCAGATACAGTACAATTACATAGACGAGAATTTCCAGGCGGGCAGGGAAGGGCTGGAATATGCGGCTTCCAGGGGTATCGGGGTCGTTATAATGGAGCCGCTGCGCGGAGGAACGCTGGTAAGGAATATACCCCCGGAGATCCGGAAGAT
>DGEQ01000061.1:7169-7510 GCA_002386045.1 Hungateiclostridiaceae bacterium UBA3922
ACTGCACTCGCGGACCTGGTCGAGCCCGGCATGCTGACGGAGCAGGAACTGCAGGTATACGGAAAGGTCAGGGAGGAATACTTCAGGATCATGAAAGTCGGCTGTACGGGATGCGGCTACTGCATGCCGTGTCCTGCGGGTGTGGATATACCGTTTTCCTTCAGCTATTACAATGCAAAACATTCTTTCAGGGCGAGAAGGGCCCAGTGGCAGTACATCGCTTTTGCCGGCGGCCTGATGAGCGGGAAACCCTCGTATGCTTCACAATGCAGGCAGTGCGGCAAGTGTGAAGATGTGTGCCCGCAGCATATCCCCATACGGGAAAAGCTCAGGGAAGTGGC
>DGEQ01000102.1:0-4172 GCA_002386045.1 Hungateiclostridiaceae bacterium UBA3922
GGGAAAGCCTCCTGGCAGTGGCCACGGAAGGCAGTGGACGACACAGGGGAAAGCCTCCTGGCGGTGGTCCCGGAAGGCGGTGGACGACACAGGGGAAAGCCGGCGGGATGGTTTTCCCGGGCGCCGGCAGAGCGGTACTTGAGCAGAAAGAACGTTAAAACACTGCGAAAATATAATGGGAAATTCGAAAAAGAGGTCAGAAATGGGAAACTTTACCGTGTACAGGAAAATGGGCATAATACTGCCGATAATGGTCGTGCTGCTGGTGTTCACGATAGTCCTGGCGGTAGCACTGGGGGCCGTATACGTCCCGCTCGGCAGATCGTTCAGGATAATACTCGACAGCATCGGCCTTATCGACGATCCGACGCTTCCCGGGGAGCAGGTCTCCATCATATTCGGGGTGAGGCTCCCGCGGGTCATGGTGGCCTGCGTCGCCGGAGCCGCCCTGTCGGCATGCGGCGCAGTGATGCAGGGACTTTTCAGGAACCCGATGGCTGATCCGGGTGTGCTTGGAGTATCGAGCGGGGCCGGGCTTGGCGCCATCATTGCGATAACGACGGGAGCCGCAGCCAGGACCATCTACACTATGCCGATGTTCGCGGCCGCAGGAGCGCTCGGAGCGGTGACGGTGATATACCTGCTGTCCTTGCGCAGGGGGAAGATAGCGCCGCTGACGCTGATACTGTCAGGAATCGCAGTCAGTACGTTCATAGGGGCGGTCACGCAGTTCGTCCTTATCAGGAGCAACACCTACGAGGTGCGGCGATTTGTCTCCTGGACGATGGGCGGCCTCAGCGGCATGATGTGGGAGCAGGTAAAGCTCGTGACTTTTCCCGTGCTGGTGCTTCTGGCCGTCCTGATGATGTTTTCGCGCGACCTGAACCTGCTCCAGTTGGGCGAAGAGGAAGCCCAGTCCCTGGGGCTTGAGCCTTCCCGCACCAGGAAGCTGCTGCTGTTCGTCACATCGCTCATCACTGCTGTGACCATATCGGTTTGCGGGCCTGTCAGCTTCGTTGGCCTGATGGTCCCGCACATCATGAGGCTGATAGCAGGTCCCGACCATCGCCTGCTGATACCCGCCAGCGCCCTCGGAGGGGCGGTATTCCTCACGGGATGCGACATAATCGGCCGCATGCCCGCGAATGGCGAGATACATGTGGGCATAATAACGGCGATGCTCGGGGCGCCTTATTTCCTGTACCTGCTGATCAGGACGAGGAAGGGCGGTGCTGTGTTTTGACCGGTGAAAAAAGAGGGAAAGGCAGTCTCCGGGAACGCCTTGGCAGACCCGGTCCCGGCAATGCCGGAACCTGCAGCCCTGGTCATGGCACAAGGCTGCTCAGCGTGAAAAACCTGGATTTTTATATCGACGGCGTCCATATACTGAAGGATATTTCATTCGATGCTGAGAAAGGGGAGTTCATCGGCATCATCGGGCCGAACGGGGCCGGGAAGACCACCCTCCTGAAATGCCTCAACGGGATAAACAAAGGCACCGGGACAGTCGAGATCGGCGGAAGGGACATACGGACGATGACCGGCAGGCAGATCGCTTCAATGGCTGCAATGCTGCACCAGGACACCACCGTGACGTTCCCGTTCACGGTGCTCGATGTCGTCCTGGCGGGAAGGTACCACAAGCTTGGCAGGTTCCGGCCGGAGACCCCCGCGGACTATGCCGTTGCACGCAGGTGCATGGAATACACGGATACGCTGAAATTTGAAAACCGGGCAATAAACACGCTCTCGGGAGGGGAGCGGCAGAGGGCGCTCTTTGCAAGGGTGCTTGCCCAGGAGACCGGCCTGATACTCCTTGACGAGCCGTCTGCCAGCCTTGACATTGCATACGTGGAACAGCTGTTCAAGAATGCCCGCGAACTGAGCGAAAGCGGCAAAGCTGTGATCGCGGCCGTACATGACCTGAAGATCGCTGTACGCTATTGTACCCGGCTGATATTGATGAAAGAAGGCAGGATAATAGCCGATGGCAGCCCGGGATCCGTAATCACGCGTGAAAACCTCAGGCTGGCCTATGGCGTCGATGCCGTAGTATACAGGAACAGGGTGACCGGCCTGGTGGATTTCCACATATCCGGTGAAAGCCGCGGCAGGAAAGATATCAGCGTCCACGTGATAGGCGGAGGCGGTTCTGCGTCCGGCGTCATCCGACAGCTGTACGAACTGGGCTGCAGGATAACGGCCGGTGTGTTCCTGCACGGGGACAGCGACCTTTCGTGCGCAGGGATATTCGGAGCCAGGGCCGTGGCATGCAGGCCGTTCAGCGAGATAGACGACGAAAGTTTCAGGGAAAACGTGGAACTGGTGAAGGCAGCGGACATGACCATATTGTGCGACATGCCCTTCGGTTCCCAGAACATAAGGAACCTGGAAGCTGCCCGGTATGCTTCACAGCTGGTGATCATCGAGGACAGCGACCCACAGAGCCGTGACTACACGGGAGGCCGTGCGCTCGAGATATACAGCGAACTGAAAAAAAGGGCGATCGTGGTGGAATCCGCAAGGCTCCATGAAGTGCTGTGACAGCCCGTTATGATGAAAACGCTTGCCAACTCTTGACAGCGTATCGGCATACACGTAAAATTATTTAGACAAAATCCATGAAGGACACATCATGCAGTTCATAATATGCACGAGGGGCTCAACCCGTGTGATTTTCAGCGGATGTCGACCGACAAGGGGGGGTATCATATGCGGAACGGTGCTCTGAAAAAACTCATACTGAACGGTCTTATGATCGCACTTGTTTTTCTGGCTACATATTTCACGCGTATACCGACAATGGTCCTGCCGGGCGGTTATTTCAACCTGGGGGACGCAGTGATAATACTGGCGGCAGTATTGCTCGGACCGGCAGGCGGGCTGATCGCGGGAGCGGTTGGATCTGCCCTGGCGGATGTAGCTGCAGCGGCGCTGATATTCGCCCCGATAACATTCGTCGTGAAAGGTATCGAGGGCCTGCTGGTCGGGCTGCTGACAGCTAAGTTCCGCAGGACCGGCGACCTGGAACATGGCAGCCTGATCCTGTCGGCAGCGGTCGGCGCCGTGGTGATGGTAGCCGGGTACTTCCTTGCCGAAGCGTTCCTTCTCGCTATATTCGATGAAGCCTTCGGGCTGACGGCGGCTGTCGCGGAACTGCTTCCGAATTCGCTGCAGGGTATATTCAGCGCCATCATCGGGTATATACTCGTATTGATATCCAGGAAAACGAACCTGGACAAAAACCTGTTCTCATAAAGGAGTGTGAGCCCATGAAACTGACCGTGCTCGGGAACAATGGCCCGTATCCGGCTGCAGGGAGCGCATGTTCGGGTTACCTGCTGCAGAGCGGGAAAGCGAACGTGCTTATCGACTGCGGCAACGGTGTTCTGGCCAATATGCAGAAAATCATAAGGATCGATCAGCTCGACGCGGTGATCCTGACCCATCTGCACAGCGACCACGTATCCGACATGTTCGTGCTGAAGTATGCCATCCAGCTCAGGAGGAAGCGCGGGTTGTATGACGGGCTGATGAAGGTGTACGCCCCCGCGGAACCTGCGGAGGAATACGGCCGGTTCGATGTGGAGGATGCGTTCGGACTCGAAGCCATTACGGCTGAAAAGCAGCTGGTTATCGGGGACATGAGATTCAGTTTCCGGCAGATGAAGCATCCGTATACTGACTATGCGGTATCCGCGGAGTGCGCGGGCAAAAGGTTCGTTTACTCGGGAGACACGTCCTGGACCGACGAACTGGTCAGTTTCGCAAAAGGCGCGGACCTGCTGATGCTTGATGCAGGGTTCCTTGAGAAGGACCGGCCGGAGGATGCCCCGCACATGTCGGCTGCACAGTGCGGTACTGCAGCGGCGATGGCCGGCGCAAAAAGACTGCTGCTTACCCACATATGGCCTGACTACGACCCGATGGACCTGGTGGATGAGGCTGCTCCCAGGTTCGCGAATGTCGAAGCGGCAGCGATACTGAAGGAATACCAGGTGTGATAGGCACGAACAGACCGGCTACAGGGCTGATGCATAAACAGGATGTTCGCAGGGACATTAATGAAAATCCCCGCCCGAAAACGGACGGGGATTTATTTTATACTGGTGATCTTGCTGCAGCCAACCCGGCTTTATGCTTTATTTGACCCGTTATCTGAACTTGACTTC
>DGEQ01000102.1:4341-4820 GCA_002386045.1 Hungateiclostridiaceae bacterium UBA3922
TGACTTCTCTGCCTTGGAGTTCTTCACTTTATCCTGAACTTCTTCAATTTTTTGTCGAGTTCCTGGACAAGTTCATCAAGCTGCGCGGCAGCCACTTTCATCTCGTCTATCTCCCTGAGCTGCTGTTCTGTTGTGGCGGCGACCTCCTGGCTCGACGCGGCCGTCTCTTCGGAAACCGATGAGATGTTCTCGATAGCCGATATCACGCTGTCCCTGCTTTTCTGCATGGCGAGCACCGCGTCGTTTACCGCCTTTATTTTCTCCACGATGGCGACGATGCCCTCGGCTATATTCCCGAACGACTTGTTTGTAGTGTCCACGGCTTCGTTTTGCTCTTTGGAGACCTTCCTCATCATTTCCATCGCCTGGATCGCCTGCTGTGATTCTGCATTTATATTTTCCACCAGGTTGATGATCTCTTCCGTGAACCGCCTGCTCTGGTCGGCAAGCTGCCTGACTTCTTCGGCGACCACGGCAAA
>DGEQ01000102.1:5012-7791 GCA_002386045.1 Hungateiclostridiaceae bacterium UBA3922
TCTGCAATATCTTCGATGGACTGTACGAATGAACTTATCTGCTTTGTAGTATTCGTCAGGCTTTCGACGACCGAGAATATCTTTTCGGTGGAGTTGTAACTCTGTTCTGACTTCTCGCGGAGGGTCTGCACGGATTCGAGGCCGGCTTCGTTGAGCCTGTGGATGTTATTCGTCTCATCCATAACCTGGGTGTAGCTCTGGGAGACAAAGTCGATCTGGTCCGAAAGCTTGTCTACAAGCTGGACACCTTCCTGTGCGTCGACCGCCTGCTCTGATGCGCCCTTGGCGATCTCGTCCACTGTCTTGGAAATCTCGGTAATGGCGGCGACTGCCTGTTCTGCCGTCGCACCGACCTTTCTCGAAGCCTGCATGATGGAATGTGACAGTGTGAAAAAGCTGTCGATAAGGGCTCTTATATCGCTCAGAAGGGCGTTGAGCGTCGAACCCACGCCTGCCAGCACGCCAAACGATCTTGGATCGAGGAACGTGGTGAAATCTCCTTCCCTGATCGACCGGAGCTCTTTTTCGAATACATGTGCGATCCTGCGCATCAGGATGCCATTGATTATGTGGAGCGCTTGGGAAGTTATTATGGCAGTTGCCAGTACCAGAAGAGCTTCAAGATATCTGCGCGTTATCAGTGCGAATATGGCACTCATCACAAGCCCGACCGCTACCGATGCGATCAGGTATAGCTTTCCCTGGCCGGATACATGCTCAGCGACTGTTTTTGCGTTTCTTTTTTTCATGATTGCCATGTATATCCTCCCCCTGAGATTATGCGATAATATGTATTTCGATACAAACCGCCAAAATCCTCCTTTTTTCAATATCAAAGTGGCAATTCGCGGTCCGGGGAGGCACCTGCTGCCCGGAAGCGAAAACCCGTGATCCGGACGCTGCAGCCTTGCGACCTGGAGCAGTAACATATGATTTGCAGCAGAGACCCGCGGTATGGGAGCTCCGGCTGCGATTTGGACCACCGCTCGTGTTGTTCCGGCCTGCGATTTGACCACCGCAGCGTTGCTCTGGGCTGCGATTTGGATCATCGCCTGTGTTTTGCAGCAGAAACGCTGCAGCCCGGTTACCTGGAACGGGGACCTTCATCATGTGGACTCCGGCTAGTCATTTGGACTGCCACCTGCGTTTTGCAGCGGCCCGGCTGCCTGGAACGGGGACCTGTATCATGTGGGTCCCGGCCTGTGAATGGACCACTGCCTGCGAAACACGGCGAGAAGTAACTGTTGACAGCGTTTGTATAATTGTATACAATTGTACAAAATCAAATCTATCATGGAAACAGGTGTTGTTATGTTGGTGTTCAACAAGAAGACAAATACACTCGAACAGTCCCTGTATCGATACGGGCTGCAGGATGTTCCTTCACCGAACCTGTACCGGGAAATATTCAGTTACGATGAAATACCGAAGTGTGCGTTCAACCACAGGAGAGTGCCGATGTTCCCGGCAGACGAGATCTGGATCACCGACACAACTTTCAGGGACGGGCAACAGTCGAGGGAACCCTATACCGTCGAGCAGATAGTGACACTTTACAAAATGCTGCACAGGCTTGGCGGACCAAAGGGAATAATCCGCCAGTGCGAGTTTTTCCTGTACAGCGACAGGGACAAGGAAGCCGTGTACAAATGCCAGGAACTCGGGTATGAGTATCCCGAGGTGACAAGCTGGATCAGGGCGACAAAAAGCGATTTCCAGCTGGCAAAGGAGATGGGAGTCAGGGAAAGCGGCATACTTGTGAGCTGTTCGGATTACCATATTTTCAAGAAACTCAACATGACGAGGAAGCAGGCCCTGGATCATTACCTGGGCATCATAAAGTCCGCGATCGAGGTAGGCATCAGGCCGCGCTGCCATTTCGAGGACATAACGCGCGCGGACTTCTACGGTTTTGTTGTTCCCTTCGCGCTGGAACTGCGCAGACTAAGCGAGGAAAGCGGCGTGCCGATAAAGATAAGGGCATGCGACACACTGGGGCTGGGAGTACCATACCCGGGAGTTGCGCTCCCCAGGAGCGTGCCGGGCATCATTTACGGCCTCAGGCATTATGCGGGTTTCCCGAGCGAACTGATAGAGTGGCACGGGCACAACGACTTCTACAAGGCGGTCGTGAATTCAGCCGCCGCATGGCTGTACGGTGCGTCTGCGGTCAACTGTTCCCTGCTCGGCATCGGCGAGCGGACCGGCAATACGCCGCTTGAAGCAATGATCATCGAGTACGCGCAGCTCAGGGGCACCACCGACGGGATGGACACCACCGTCATCACCGAGATCGCCGAGTATTATGAGAAGGAACTCGGCTACGAGATACCGCCGAGGACCCCGTTCGTCGGGAGGAATTTCAATGTCACCCAGGCGGGTATCCATGCCGACGGCCTTATGAAGGACGAAGAGATCTACAACATATTCAACACCGAGAAGCTGCTCAACAGGCCTGTAGGCGTCGCCATCAACCAGACTTCCGGCACTGCGGGTATAGCCCACTGGATCAACAGCCATTTCAGGCTCACCGGGGACAGGAAGGTCAGCAAGAGGGACGAAAAGGTACTCAGGCTCAAGGAATGGGTCGATGAGCAGTACAGGAACGGCAGGGTGACATGTATCAGCGACCAGGAACTCGAAAAAGCGATCAGGGACCTGGTGCCGGAGATACTTGACATGGCGTGATGCAGTAAGTTGCAGCTCGACAGCGCGAAATCGAATTAACGAAATCGCATTACCGGACGACAGCTGGGGCATTACTGGGAGCATCACCGGA
>DGEQ01000102.1:7961-11668 GCA_002386045.1 Hungateiclostridiaceae bacterium UBA3922
GGAGCATTACTGGGAGCATTACCGCCGGCTGGCTGGTGAGGATTCAAATAAGTACAGGAGGAAGGAGTTGGTAATATGGGATTGAATCTCGCTCAAAAAATCATAAAGGAACACCTGGTAAGCGGTGAAATGGTTCCCGGGAAGGAAATCGCCATAAAGATAGATCAGACGCTGACGCAGGATTCCACCGGGACGATGGCATATCTTCAGTTTGAGGCCATGGGGATACCTCGGGTGAGGACGAAAAAATCAGTTGCATATATTGATCACAACACGCTTCAGACAGGTTACGAGAATGCGGACGACCACAAGTATATACAGACGGTCGCTGCGAAACACGGCATCTACTTCTCAAAGCCGGGCAACGGCATCTGCCACCAGGTCCACCTGGAACGCTTCGGCGTACCCGGGATGACGTTGCTTGGTTCGGACAGCCACACTCCGACCGGGGGCGGCCTCGGCATGCTGGCCATCGGGGCAGGCGGCCTGGATGTCGCAGTGGCCATGGGAGGCGGCCCGTACTACATGATGATGCCGAAGGTCTGCAAAGTGACGCTCAAAGGGAAACTCAGGCCCTGGGTGTCGGCAAAGGATGTTATCCTTGAGGTCCTGCGCATAATGACCGTCAAGGGCGGAGTCGGCAAGATCATCGAGTACGCCGGCGAAGGCATAAAGACACTGACAGTTCCCGAAAGGGCGACCATTACGAATATGGGTGCCGAACTCGGAGCCACCACGTCGATATTCCCCAGCGACGAAGTGACCAGGGAATTCCTGAAGGCACAGGGCAGGGAAAGCGACTGGGTCGAACTTCTGCCGGACCCGGATGCGGAATATGACGAAGAGATAACCATAGACCTGGGAAGCCTTGAACCGCTGGCGGCAAAGCCGCACAGCCCGGACAACGTGGAGGAGGTCTCTTCCATCGGACCGATAAAGGTAGACCAGGTATGTATAGGAAGCTGTACAAACTCGTCCTACATGGACCTGATAAAGGTGGCAAAGATATTGAAAGGCAAGACCGTGCATCCTGATGCGAGCCTTGTCATAGCGCCCGGATCGAAGCAGGTGCTGACGATGCTGGCCAAGGAAGGGGCTCTGGCAGATCTGGTCGCCGCAGGCGCCAGGATACTGGAATCGGCATGCGGTCCGTGTATCGGCATGGGGCAGGCCCCGGCGACAGATGCGGTCTCGCTGAGGACTTTCAACAGGAACTTCGAGGGAAGAAGCGGTACGAAATCGGCAAAGGTATACCTTGTCAGCCCGGAAACAGCAGCGGCAAGCGCCATCACCGGTGTGCTTACCGATCCGCGCACGCTGGGCGAGGCACCGGCGGTCACCATGCCGGAAAGCTTCCTCATAAACGACAACATGATCGTTCCGCCGGCGCCCGAAGGGGAAAATATCGAAGTGGTGAGAGGGCCGAACATAAAGCCGTTCCCTGTAAACAAGGAGCTTGCTGACAAAGTGGAAGGCGCCGTGCTCATCAAGGTTGGCGACAATATCACCACCGACCACATCATGCCTTCGAATGCGAAACTTCTGCCGTACAGGTCAAATATCCCCTACCTGGCGGAATACTGCATGACGCCGTGCGATCCTGATTTCCCGAAGCGGGCGAAGGAGAACGGCGGAGGTTTCATCGTCGGCGGATCGAATTACGGACAGGGTTCGAGCCGCGAACACGCAGCACTGGTCCCGCTCTACCTCGGTGTTAAGGGTGTGGTGGCCAAATCCTTTGCGAGGATCCACATGGCCAACCTGATCAACTCCGGGATCCTGCCCATGTCATTTGTCGACGAAGCCGATTACGATAGGATCAAAGAAGGCGACGTACTCGTGCTTGAAAATGCCAGGGAACAGGTAAAGGCCGGAGATGAACTCACGTTGCTGAATAAGACTGCCGGCACGGAGATAAAGGTGAGGATCGCACTGTCCGAAAGACAGAAGAGTATCATGCTGGCAGGCGGGTTGCTGAACTATACGAAGAAACAGGGACAGCAGTAGTAGCCTGGGACCGCGGTCGCGGTCCCGGTACAATGCAATGGTGGCAGCAGCAGTATGCGGCAAAAATCACGGCAGCACGGAAGGAATGTAAAAGGTATTGTTCAGGCGAAACAGATGCAGCACGGACAGAATATTCATGATGAGATATGCTGCGATCGGCAGGATCAGGGAGTGAGAAACTGTGGTGGTTGAATTGGGCGATACCGGTCAGCATTCCAGTTCCCTGCACAGCAGGGTTTATAACCAGATAAGGAACGATATCCTGAACGGCGTCTATGAACCCGGAGAAAGCCTGGTTGAGACAAAGCTGTCGGAAGAACTTGGTGTCAGCCGGACCCCTGTGCGTGAAGCACTCAGGCAACTGGAGCTGGAAGGGCTGGTAAAGTCCGTGCCCAACAAGGGTGTGACTGTCAGGGGCATTTCCCAGCAGGACATCCAGGATATATATACTATCAGGATGATGATAGAGGGGCTTGCGGCAAGGTGGGCCGCGGAAAAGATCACGCCGGAGGAAATGGAAGAACTGAAGGAAGCGGTCGAACTGGAGGAGTTCTATACGGCAAAAAGCAATTACGGAAACCTGCTGCAGTTCGACACGCGGTTCCATGACACAATATTCAAGGCCAGCAAGAGCAAGCCCCTGATGTATACGCTCAGTACGTTCCACAGTTACGTCCAGAAAGCCAGGAAGGTATCGATGAGCAGCCCGGAGAGGGCGGCGGCAGCGCTGGAAGAACACAAGGCGATAATGCAGGCCATCATCGACAGGGATGCCGACAGGGCGGAGAAACTGATGACGCAACATGTGAAGAACGCAAGCCTCAATCTCCTGAAACAGGGATACAAAAACGAAAACACCTCGGATTGACCGAGGTGTTTTGATTTGGCCAGGCGCTCCAATTGGCCGGGTTTTTACACGGCAAATCTGCGCATGGTTGCAGGGTGATTTTTCCGTACATGCCGATGCAATTCCTCTGTCTGACTTTAGTTGAATTTTTGTGCAGCGGTATGAGCAATTTTGCAGGTAAAGTCCACTTGGAGAGACATTTTTATTGAATTTCTTTAATATCAGGCTACATAATATCGGCTAAACGGTATTACGGTAAATGAAAAATTTCAAAAGGCCGGACTTTACTTGAAATTTTGCTCAACAGCGGTTACAAAAAATCAGCTAAAGTCTTTCAGTTACTACTGTTGACGAAGGAAATGATTTTCCTATTGTATTTGACAGCATGTCATGTTATAATATCTCTTGCGCATGGCAATGAAATAAGCGGCCCATTGGTCAAGCGGTTAAGACGCCGCCCTCTCACGGCGGTAACAGGGGTTCGAATCCCCTATGGGTCACCAGGAAAAACACCTCGGTCAATACGGGGTGTTTTTTTGTTACAGGTCACAAGGGAATTCGAACCCGAGAGGGCTGAACGTTAAAAAATGCACCGATTTTTCAGCGAATGCGCACGGTTACCGGGGAGTTTAACAACCGGGCGGCCAGCAAGCGTATCTGGGTGGTACCGGAACTGCATTCTGCGTAAACGGGATCACATGCCACGTAAACCCGGACTGCATTTCACGTGAACCGAGACAAGATTCCTCACAATCCGGGATAAAATTCCGCACAATCCGGGATAGCATTCCGTACAATCCGGGATAGCATCTGTCGCTTATACAGATGTACGAGCCACCGAGCCTAAGGAGAA
>DGEQ01000129.1 GCA_002386045.1 Hungateiclostridiaceae bacterium UBA3922
TGGGTTGAGGAGTGTCCCCTGCCGTTACGCTTGGTTGACCTGGTCATTACAGTTTCCGATAATTATATTGGGGACAGTTCTTCAGAATCCACAGGGACGGTCCTTAAAACAGGAAAAATGGCAAGGATCGAAATGCGTCCGTCTCACCCGGTCGGGCAGGAGATGCCTGCTGCCGATATAAGTTGAGAAGTGTCCCCCATCTTATGACGCATTTCAATGGGGTGGAAACATGACCGTTACGAATGTGACCCGCAAAACCGTGCTGGCGGCCGATTGCAAAACCGCTTCGACCTTCTTTGCAAGGCTGAGAGGGCTCCAGTTCAGAAAAAGATTCCCTCCGGGCCACGGTCTGCTTCTTGTTCCTTGCAATTCGATACACACGTTTTTCATGAGGTTCCCGATAGATGCTGTTTTTTTAGACCGGGAAAACAGGGTGGTCCATATCTGTGAAGGGATAAAGCCATGGAGAGTTTCCGGGATGATCAGGAGCGCCCGCTGCGTACTGGAACTGCCGGCAGGCACCGTTTCCGCGACAGGCACTGCCAGGGGCGATATGCTTGATATACAGTCTTGACCGCAACGGAGAGCTTCGTCCGGTGTCTGATGCTGCAATGCTTTCCTTCCGACAACTCAGCCCTGGAGCCAAAAATCTCAGCCTGCGGATAACCCATGGCCATGCCTGTCCGCTGCAGCCGCATCATCCCCGCATCAAAACTTTTTCAGCCGTTTCCACATTATGACCGCGTCTTCGTTGTTGTCCGCGTAATAGGCCTTTCTCATCCCGCCATCTTCAAACCCGTATTTCGCATACATGGACCTGGCGCCGTGATTGCTCTTCCTGACCTCCAGCGTGAGTGCCGTCAGCCCACGCTCTTCCGCCGCGGCGATCAGTGCCTCCATAAGGGCGCTGCCGATACCGCTGCGCCTGAACTCGGGATGCACCGCTATATTGGTTATATGGCCTTCATCGCACACATGCCACATACCCGCATACCCCACGGCCTTGCCGTTGAGCACGGCGCAAAAATAAACCGCATTTTCATTGTGCAGGAACTCGTCCGTTATCGACTGCCTGGACCACGGGATTTTAAAGCTCAGGTTTTCAACTTCGACTATATCATCGATATGTTCTTCGCTCGCCCTTACTATCTCGAGCCCATCTATCATTGCCGACGACATCCTCCGCCATCCCCGGTCCCTTGCGGCAGCGTTCACGGTCATGTTTCCCGCAAAGCCCGTCGGCGCCGTATCTCGCCGACACAGCCGCTGCTGCAGCCCGCCGGGGGATCTGCAGTTATTGTTTCATTGGCCGATACTGCTGCCATGCTCCCGGCTCTCCTGCGCATGTCTCTTCTCGTATTCCCGCTCCGCCTGCGAAGGCCTGAGGTAAAACGGCACCAGCCCGGTACAGTCGGCACTCTCTCCCCTGGCATGCAGCGTGAGTGCCAGCTGGGCGGCAGGCGCGGCCATCGCCTGGTATGTGAAGGGAGGCATGAAACTGCATCGTTCCTTCAGTTCGATTTTGAGGAAATCCATGTGGAGGGGCACTCCATCCCCTGCAAACAGGATGTTCGTCCCCGGATATTTCTCCCCGATCTGCTTTGCCAGTTCCGAAATGTGGACCCCCATGTACCCGGACAGGTTTTCCATCAGCCCGTTCTTCGGCTTGTAAAGCGCGGTGTAGACCTGGTTGTTCCTTGCATCCATGATCGGGCACACCAGCGTGCCGTCCGGCACCACCGCAGCGTTTGCCAGGGCATCCAGCGACGGTATCCCGACGACCGGCTTTTTCAGTGCATACGCTATCGTCTTTATCGTGGTCACGCCGATCCTGAGTCCCGTAAACGAACCTGGTCCAGTCACGGCAGCGAAAACATCGATGTCGGACAGGTCAAGCTTCAGGCTGTCCAGCACTTCCTTCATCATAGGGATCAGCTTCTGTGAGTGGGTTTTTTTGTCTTTCAGCAGGAATTCTGCCAGCAGCCCGTTTTCATCGGCCACCGCTATGCCTGCCGTCGCCGTGGACGTATCGACTGCAAGCGCCCTCACCGGCAAGCCTCCTTTCATATCCCGCAGCACGATCACCGATGAACCTGATCCTGATGGTCCTGCTGTCAGGGCTTTCGTGCTCGTTCTTCTCCATATAGACCTCTATACGCTCAGGAGGGAGTATGTCCTTTATGATGTCCGCCCATTCTATGACGGTCACCCCGTCGCCGCTGATATACTCATAGTAGCCGGTGTCGGACATCTCGTCCGCATCGCCGATCCTGTAAACGTCAAAATGGTACAGGGGGAGCCGTCCTTCGTACTCGTTGACGATGGTGAAAGTCGGACTGGTGATATAACCGTCTATGCCGAGCCCTTTCGCTATGCCGCCGGCAAAAGCGGTCTTGCCTGACCCGAGATCGCCGAAAAGGCATACGTTGTCGCCCTTTTGCAGCATGCTGCCAAGTTTTCGTCCCAGTTCTACTGTATCAGCAACAGAATCAACGCGATATTCCATCATGCTCTCCTGACCACCCGGCCGTTTATGATCGTATAAAGCACCCTCGATCTAAGTTCCAGGGGATGCCCGTCCATTACTATGATATCGGCATCCTTGCCTGTTTCAAGGCTTCCCACCCTGTCGGCAATCCCCGTTATTTCAGCAGGGTTTATGGTGATCGCCCTGAGCGCTTCAGTCTCATCCATGCCTTCCCTCACCGCGACCGCGGCGCAAAGCGGGAGATACTGGACCGGCGTACACGGGTGGTCGGTCATGATGGCCGTCTTGACGCCAGCTTTGGCAAGTATCCCCGGCGTTTTCGCACTCTGGTTCCTCAGTTCTATCTTAGAGCGGTCGGTCAGGAACGGCCCCGTTATCACGCTGACATTCTCCTCGAGCAGGATATCGGTGATCAGGTGACCCTCGGTGCAATGCTCGATGGTTATGCCGACCCCGAACTCCTTTGCTATCCTTATCGCGGTCAGGATGTCATCAGCCCTGTGCGCATGGGCCTTGAGTGGGATCTCCCCGTTCAGGACTTTTAGCAGCGCCTCCATCTTCATGTCATAATCGGGCTTGTCGGAATTCTCACTGTCCCGCTCATATTCTTCCTTCATCTTTTTATATTCGACAGCCTTCATCAGGTTCTCCCTCAGGAGCGCTGCCGTGGCCATCCTCGTCATGGGCGCCTGCCGTTTTTCGTGGTACACCGACTTGGGATTTTCGCCAAAGGCGACCTTCATCGCCACAGGTTCTTTTATTATCATATCCTCTATCCTGCGTCCATACGTCTTCAATGCGGCAAACTGCCCGCCGATAACATTTGCGCTCCCGGGGCCTGTGACAACGGTGGTGACGCCGTTTTCCCTGGCTTCGACAAAAGCGCGGTCCGCGTGGTAAACAGCGTCGATCGCTCTAAGATGCGGCATGACGGGGTCTGAAGTCTCATTGCCGTCGTCGCCTTCGAACCCGACGGAATCTTCCCACATGCCCACATGACAATGTGCATCCACGAACCCGGGCAAAACGTAGCGTCCCTTTGCGTCTATGATTTCAGACGCCGCCGCTTCCAGCCTCGCCAGT
>DGEQ01000042.1:0-291 GCA_002386045.1 Hungateiclostridiaceae bacterium UBA3922
ACACACAAATTAGGACTTGACCGCCAGCATATCTTTATGTAAACAGTATTGTCCTACACAATCGCTTCCGAAGGCAATCTTGTCCAAAAAGTTAAAATTCTTCACACCGCGGGCCAGAATTTCGCACCCTTCAAATCTAACCTCGAGCCAGAGTTCTGCACACAAAAACCGGTCAACTGCGAGTCAGAGTCCGGTATGCGGTGAAACCCCGGAATACTGCAAATCAAATCCGTAACATCGCAATAACATTGCAAATCAAGCATGGAACACCACAAATCAAGACAGGGACAA
>DGEQ01000042.1:497-10022 GCA_002386045.1 Hungateiclostridiaceae bacterium UBA3922
AGACAGGGACAACGTTGCCGCTTTCAGTCTTTTGCCGTGATCACCAGCAGCAGGCCTTCCTTCACCTCGACGTACGCCTCGTCTTCCGTGAACCTGTTGCTGACTCCAAGAGATGAACCGATCCTCAGCACGGCATCGTGCAGCGGGAAATACAGGCCGCGGGTCGAGACGCCGCGGGCGTCCCCGCCGAAAGGAAGCAGCGTGACAAAGGCGCCTTCCTTGCGCCTGAGCTTTATGCCGCCGCTTATCAGCCGCACCTCGTTCTTCTCATCGGCAATGATGCCCTCCGCGCCGGCATCATGCGTCTTTTTCAATAAAAAAAGGTTGGACAGTGAATGGTCCAGCCTCGTTCCGACCGCGCCGAGCAGGACGATCTTTCTGCAGCCCCTTTCTATGGCTATTTCCACGGCCAGTTCGCTGTCTGTCATGTCCTTTTCGACCGGGAATCGCAAAATCTCGGCTCCTGCCGCCTCAAGCCTGCTGTAGTCATCGCTGTCTATCGAATCGAAGTCTCCCAGGACGATATCGGGCACCACGCCCATAGCCATGCAGTGCCGCGCGCCGCTGTCAGCGGAAATGACCAGTTCAGCGCCCTCGCAGTAATTTCGCGCATGGCCGTAATCATCTATCCTGCCTCCGCAGATTATCACACACGTCATGTTCCATCACCGGTCCTGTCTCCGCAGACTATCACATATGCCAGGTGGCAACCGGTCCTGCCTCCACGGATCATCACGCATGTCATGTGGTACCACCGAACGCATTCTGCCTGAGGCTTCTTATTATCTCCGCCGCATCCGGCGCTCCGAATATAGTCGTGCCTGCGACGATCACATTGGCGCCTGCCATGGTGACTTCCCTTATGTTCGAAAGGTCGATCCCGCCGTCGACCTCGATATCAAGGTCCAGGCCGCGCCTTAAGGCGATTTGCCTCAGTTCCCTTATTTTTCCGGTCATGCTTTCTATGTACTGCTGGCCTCCGAATCCCGGGTCCACTGTCATCAGCAGCACCATATCCACGTCTCCCAGCACAGCATCGAGCGCGTTCAGCGGTGTGGCAGGATTCAGCACCACGGACGGCCTGGCGCCGCATTCTCTAATAAGTTCTATCGTACGATGGAGGTGGGGATTGTTTTCAACATGGACAGATATTATATTGGCTCCGGCTTCCACGAAGTCGTGTATATAGCGGTCCGGCTCCTCTATCATGAGATGTGCGTCGAACGGGAGATCCGTGACTTTTCTCAGGCACTTGATCACTGGCGGGCCGATGGTTATGTTCGGTACGAAATGCCCGTCCATGACATCCAGGTGGATCATATCGGCGCCGGCTCTTTCGACCCTGGCGATCTCCTCCCCGAGCTTCGAAAAATCCGATGCCAGGATCGACGGTGCTATCTTAATCATTTGTCTTCATCCCTTTCCTGCCGCTCTTTCTGTATTTCGCTTCATCTTCCTGCTTCAATGCCTTGTAGAGTTCGGTAAAGCGGGCATACCTTCCTTTTTCTATCAGGCCTTCGCCAACGGCCTCCTTCACGCCGCAGTCCGCTTCAAATACGTGGCTGCAGCCCGTGAACCTGCACTTCGGGATATGTTCCGTAAACTCGGGATACAGGTACTGGAGCCTGTCATACTCTATCCCCATGAGTTCGTATGAGCTGAACCCTGGGGTGTCGACCAGGTACCCTCCACCTGGAAGTTCCATGAGCTCTGCATGGCGGGTGGTATGCCTTCCCCTGTCTATCTTTTCACTGACACTCCCAGTCTTCATCACCACGGTGTCCATGATCCTGTTGAGCAGCGTTGACTTCCCGACTCCCGACTGGCCCGCGAACACCGATATGTGGCCCTCCAGAGCTTCCTTCAGCCTGCTGAATCCTTCCGTATCATGGATGCTGGTCTCGATCACATCATATCCAGCCTTTGTGTATGGCTCCTTCAGCCTTGTCCGCCTGTCGCCTTCGTCGAGATCGATCTTGTTGATACAGACTACTGCCCTGATGCCCTTATCCTCCGCTGTCACGAGTATCTTGTCCAGCAGCATCATGTCCGGGTCAGGCGATCTTGCCGCGATAACAGCGATGACCTGGTCGACGTTCGCGACTGCAGGCCTCACAAGTACGCTGCTTCTTTCCTCTATTTCCTCTATGTTGCCCTTTTTCCCGGCAGGGTCGGTAACACTGAATATCACCCTGTCACCTGTCAGCGGGGTCAGCCCTTTTTTTCGGAATATCCCCCTGGCCCTGCACTCATAAACACCGTCATCCTTTACCGCAACATAATAGAATCCGGCTATTCCCCTGATAATAATGCCAGACGGCAAATATCCAACCTCCTCCTCGTACGGCTCCTGATCTGATGTAAAATGCGTCAGTTGCTACTGGTTCGGGATATCGGTCTCCAAAGCCAGTTCATTATCCAGGTAAACTATCACGTGAGTGGTGCCTGTCTCACCGAGGGTTATGGGAAGGCTTATCGGGAACAGGTCCCTCCTGACATACTGGTTCATCTCGATCCTGCGGACATTCGTATCGGACGGCGTGGATTCGACGTAGACCAGTACCTCTTCGTCGTAAGTACGGCCCGGGTTCAAAGTGATCATGATATTCTTTGTCTTCGCGGTACCCGTCTGCTGAGATCCTCCGTCGTCGGGGCCGGACGGCACTTTCCCGCCGGTCTCATCGTCCGAAGGCTCTTCTATGCCGAAAGTCAGCTCCACTGCCGTGTACTCATCCACCTTCTCGTTCGGGAGCGGGTACTGTTTTATTACCTTAGCGACATCGCTGACGATCCCCTCGGGCAGCAATTTCCCAATAGTGAGGTTGTTCATGAGTATGGCGTTTTCCGCCTCAGCCCTGGTCATACCGATCAGGTCAGGCACGACCACCTGTTCGAGTTTTGGCCCGGCGCTTACATATATCTTAACCACTGTATCAGGCCTGACCATTTCGAACGCCTCGGGTTCGGTCCTGATGACAAGGTCCTTGCCGACCGTCTCGCTGTTCTCTTTCACTATTTCAGGAACAAGCCCGGCATTGGTTATCTCCACTTCCGCGATCCTTTGCTCCTGTCCCCTGATATCGGGTATCTCCACCACGTGGGGACCGTCGCTGACCGTGAAACTGATCGTGCTGCCGGGTTTCAGGGTGTTGCCCACCGCTATGTCCTGCGATATGATGAGCCCTTTCCTCACATCCTCGTTGAACACCCTGTCATCCACCGCAATTATGTCATGCCGGCTCAGCAGTTCCTTCACCTCGTCGAATTCCCTGTTCGTATAGTCCTCGACGACGAATGAAGCCGTATCGTCTGCCGTTATCATCGGGATGACTAGCTTGATACCCAGGTAGACTACGAGCGCCATGATCACCAGGCCGGAAGCGATCCCCAGGATGATGCTCAGCCAGTCCCTCTTCTTCCTTGTTGCCGTTTCGTCTTCTTCCATGTATTCTCCATCCCCGTCATCGATATTTTCTTCTATTATATCAATTCCGGTGCTGACAGCCTGCATTTTTTTCGTCGGGAGCTCTTCAACGGCATTGCTACCGTTGATTTTCGCATCAGGATCCGCCAGGACCCTCTGCAGGTCCGCCAGCATCTCGGACGCGGTCTGGTACCTGAGGTTCTGGTCTTTCTTCATGGCCTTGATTATGAGGTCGTTTAAGCCTTTCGGTATCTTCGGATTGATATCGATGGGCTTTTCCGGTTTTTCCTGTATATGCTTCAGCGCGATGGCAACAGGCGATTCCCCGTCAAACGGGACTGTCCCCGTCACCATCTCGTAAATCGTGATGCCAAGTGAATAGAGGTCGGATTTTTCGTCGATGAAACCGCCTCTTGCCTGTTCGGGCGAGAAGTAATGGACGGAGCCGATGGTGCTGCCCACCATGGTGATGGTTGCCGACGTGACGGCCCTCGCGATACCAAAGTCGGTCACCTTGGCGATACCGTCCTTCGTTATCATGATGTTGTGCGGTTTTATGTCGCGGTGGACTATGAAATTCCTGTGGGCGTGCTCGAGAGCCGAGCAGATCTGGATGGCTATCCCAACGGCTTCCTTCCACGGAAGCGCGCCCTTCTGGCTGATGTATTCCTTCAGCGTGATGCCGTCTATATACTCCATCACGATGTACTGGATGTCGTCCTGCCTGCCCACATCATAGATCGATACGATGTTTGCATGGTTCAGGCTTGCAGCGGCCTGCGCCTCGACGCGGAAACGTTTCACGAACTCCTCGTCGTCGGTGAATTCGCTGCGCAGTATCTTAACAGCGACGAAGCGGTTCAAAAGCAGGCACTTCGCCTTATAGACGACTGCCATGCCGCCTCCGCCGATCCTTTCAAGCAATTTATATCTATTTCCCAGTATCTGACCTTCCATACTCACACCTTCACTAACACTTGATTACGATGACAGTGATATTGTCCTCACCGCCCTGCCTGTTGGCAGCTTCGATAAGCCTTGCACACGCGGTTTCAGGTTCACTGCCGGAAACGATCTCTACTATTTCACTCTCACTCACCATGTTTGTCAGGCCGTCGGTGCAAAGCACGTAAATGTCATCGGCTTCGATCCTGTGGCTTATTATGTCCACTTCCAGTTCCGGGCAGGAACCGATCGCCCTCGTGATGATATTCTTCCTGGGGTGCTTCTCGGCTTCTTCCCTGGTCAGCTTGCCCTGCCTGACCAGTTCGCCTATATACGAATGGTCATCTGTTAGCTGCCGGATCACACCGTTCCGTATAAGGTACAGCCTGCTGTCGCCTACGTGTGCCGCTGTAAGAGTGGAGCCCGTGATCACGGCCATGGTAAGCGTCGTTCCCATGCCACTGACCTCGGCGCCTCCAAGCGATCTTTCATACACGGCAGTGTTGACCTTCTTCACCAGCGCTTCGAGCTTTTCGCTCGCATTCTCGCCGTCAAAGCAGCCTGCAGCATCCAGATTGTCCCTTATGTACTCGACAGCCATCCTGCTTGCGATTTCGCCGCTGTTGTGCCCGCCAAGCCCGTCGGCAATGACAAAGGCACAGGATGTATCCGAGCATCCCGGGATGATCATGTAACTGTCTTCATTTATGTCCCTCAACAACCCTCTGTCCGTACCTGCTGCATACTTCAAGCCGTCAGCACCTGCCTTGGAATGATGTTGTGTCTATCCTTTCGCTGTTCCTGTTCCTGTCTCCTGCTCCCGCTCCGGCGATCCCCGGGCGCTCATCTCCCTGAGCCGCAGTTGTCCGCATGCTGCATTTATATCCGAACCAAGTTCACGGCGGACCGTCGTCTCGATACCGTTTTCCTTCAGTATCGCGGCGAACCGCTCTGTGCGTTTGCGTCCGCTCTGGCGGTAACTGGTCTCATCCACGGGATTGACCGGTATCAGGTTTACAAGGCACAAAAGTCCTTTTAACAGAAAGGCAAGCTCAACAGCGTTTTCCGGCAAATCGTTGACGCCTTCTATCAAGGCATATTCGAACATGATCCTTCGGTTGGTTTTCTCTGTATATATCTTACTAGCTTCAATGATTTTGTCAATACGATACTTCCTTCCAACCGGCATCAGCTTCGCCCTTATACGGTCATTGGGGGCGTGCAGCGAAACGGCAAGGTTCACCTGGAAACCCTCGCCGGCGAACCTCAGTATCCCCGGCACGATCCCGCACGTGGAGACCGTCATGTGCCTGTAGCCTATGTTCAGCCCGTGGTGGGAATTTGCCAGCCGCAGGAACTTTATGACATTGTCATAGTTGTCGAACGGCTCGCCGATCCCCATGACGACCACGTTGCTAACTCTTACCCCGCTGTCCCGCTGTATTGCGAGCACCTGTTCAAGAATCTCGCCTGCAGTCAGGTTCCTCCTGAAACCTGCTACCGTCGACGCACAGAAGCTGCATCCCATTTTGCAGCCTACCTGTGACGAGACACATGCGGTATAGCCATGGTTGTACTCCATCAGCACGCTTTCTATGATATTGCCGTCATCCAGCCCGAACAGGTACTTTACGGTACCGTCGACGGCGGAGACGAACTTTTTCCTTATCTTTAGACAGGAAACGCGGGCCAAAAGTTTCAGATCCTCCCTCAGCGCCAACGGAAGGTCCGTCATTTCGTCAAAGCTGACGGCTCCTTTCGCTATCCAGCCGAACACCTGCTTCGCCCGGTATTTCTTCTGGCCGATGCCCGCAAAGAACTCTTCCAGTTCAGATATATCCATGTCCGGGAGGAATAATTTCCCGGTGCCCGTATCCACTTGGTTTCCAGCGACCGTTCCAGCCGGATCCGTCTCAGCCGGATCCGTCATCTTCAAATCTCCCGCCAACCTGCTATCTCACCTTCCTTGCAAGCCTTGCTATGAAAAAGCCGTCGATCCCGTCCCTGTTCGGGAAAACCTGCAGCATCCCTCCATTGGCATGCTTTGCAAGCCCGGGAGGTAGGAACGGCGCGATGTCATCCTCGTAAAACTCATCGTTTCCGTCAAGGAAATCCCTTACGATGCATTCGTTTTCCTCGGGAAGCAGCGTACAGGTGCTGTAGACCAGCACTCCGCCGGGTCTGACAGCTTTTGAGACGCTGTCCATCAGCCGGCGCTGCAATGCCGTGATACTTCCTATGTCCCTGCTCTCCTTCGCCCACTTGATATCTGGCTTCCTTCTTATTATTCCCAATCCTGAGCACGGGGCATCCAGCAGCACCCTGTCATATGTGCCTTCATGACCGGGTACCGGTACCGCTGCATCGTGCAGTTCCGTCCTTATTATATTTATCCCGAGCCTGGCCGCCGCTTCCTCCACCAGCCTCAGCTTGTGATCATGTATGTCCATGGCCGTGATCAGCCCGCGGTTTTGCATGAGCTGGGCCATGTGCGTGGCCTTGCCCCCGGGCGCGCTGCAGGCGTCGAGCACTTTCTCGCCCGGCTGCGGCGCCAGTGCCAGGGCTGGCAGCATGGAAGCCTCGTCCTGCACCTGGAACAGCCCGTTCCTGAAAGCCTCCAGTTCTGCAACCGAAACCTGGCTTTTTATAATCACCGCTTCTTCGGCGTATTTCCCGGGCAACGCTTCGACGCCGTCTTTCCCCAGCGCCTCGATCAGGCCCTTGGCACTCGTCCTGAGCGTATTGGCCCGAACGGTGAGTTCAGGTACGCCGTTGCCGGCTTCCAACAGCCCCTCTGCAAACTCTTCCCCGAACAGCTCCGTGAATTTTACAGCCATCCATTTGGGATAGGAATACCTGACCGAAAGGTACCCGGCCGGGTCCGCGGCCCTGTCCGGTACGATGTCCTTCCCACCGCCGCCGGCGATATTCCTCAGTACCGCGTTGACATATCCGGCAGACGCCCCGTGCCCGTACCTGCGGGCAAGCGTGACGCTTTCGTTGACGGCCGCCGAAGGGGGGACCTTGTCCAGGTACAGCAGCTGGTATGTCCCCAGGCGCAGGATGTTCCTTATCCATGGGGAAAGCTTCTCCATCTTTATATCCGAACATGCGGCTATCGTCCTGTCCAGCGTGAGCTTCCACCTGACGACACCGTAGACGAGCTCCGTTATGAAAGCCCTGTCCCTTCCGGAAAGGTCGTGGAAAGAAAAATGCTTATTCAGCGCAATATTCGAATAAGCACCCTTCTCGTTTATTTCATACAGTATCTTCAACGCAGCTTCTCTTGCAATGTCACATTTCATCATCCGGCCACCGTTGGGCTCTGCCGAGCACTTCACCTTCATCCATGTTGTGGCCGCACTCGGCAGCACTCATCCTTCTCGCGTTCTCGAACTGAAGCTCGGTAATGGTCAGAAAACCGTTGCCTGCTGCAACGATCAGTCCATGTTTCAGGCGTTTGACCAGCGTACCCGGTACGGCATCATTGCCGGAAATCGCCGAAAGCACGTTGTCGTCGCGGCAGACCTCCGTCTTCCAGATCTTGAGCCTTTTGCCCCTGTAGAATGTATAGGCGCCGGGCCATGGGTTCGTGCCCCTTACGAGGTTATGTATCTCGGTTGCGCTTTTGTTCCAGTCTATCAGCCCGGTCTCCCTTGTCATCATCGTCACGTACGTAGCCTTCGAATGGTCCTGCGGCGTCCTCGTGAACGTCCCGTTTTTTATGGTCTCAAGGGTCTCGGTCAATGCTTCGGCCCCGAGGACCTTGAGACGGTCGAAAAGTTCCTGCGCATTCATGTCAGGATCGATCTCCGTCTCCTTCATAAGGATTATATCGCCCGTGTCCATGCCTTCATCCATGAAAAACGTCGTGACACCTGTCCTGCTGTCGCCGTTTATAATGGCCCACTGTATCGGCGCCGCGCCCCTGTACTTCGGCAGCAGTGACGCATGGACATTGATACATCCGTGCCTGGGTATGTCAAGAATCTCTTTTGGCAGTATTTTCCCGTAAGCAGCCGTCACTATGACATCAGGCTCGAGTTTGCGGATCGTTTCGGCGAACTCGGGCGTCCTGATCTTCTCAGGCTGCAGGATGTTGCTGATGCCGAGCCTCACGGCTGCCTCCTTCACGGCAGGCGGCTTCGGCACGCTCTGGCTCCTGCCCACAGGCTTGTCAGGCTGTGTAACGACGGCAGCCACATCATAACTGTTTTCGACCAATGCCTCGAGACAGGGCACTGCAAAGTCCGGCGTCCCCATGAATATTACTCTCATGATTCCTGCTCCATCATTTCCAGTTCTTCTTCGTCGATGAAACGGATCGCCTTGTCGGTGAAAAGGATCCCGTCAAGATGGTCTATCTCATGGCACAGGGCCTGGGCCATGAAACCTTCGCCCTCTATCGTTATATTTTCACCATGTCGGTTGAGTGCCTCCACCACTACTTTGGCAGGGCGTTCGACCTCACCCCACACTCCGGGTATGCTGAGGCAGCCCTCGAGCGTGATCTGCTTGCCGCTCTGCTCTTTGATGACAGGGTTTATCAGTTCCACCAGGCCTTCACCGATATCTATGACAACGACCCTCCTGAGCACACCGACCTGGGGCGCAGCAAGGCCTGCCCCGTTTGCCTCGTACATAGTATCTGCCATATCGTCGAGCAGTATTAGTATGTTGTCATTGATTTCCGTAACTTCGCGAGCCCTTTTCCTGAGGATCTCGTCTCCTTCTTTCCTTATATTCCGTATCGCCATATGTCCTCTCCCGGATCCGGGCGCCATGCCGGTAACTGCCATGCTCCGGACCATAAGCCCTGTCCTGGGAACCGGTCCTGCTTTGTTCCGGATCACAAGTCCCGTTGTCGGTAACCGGTCCTGCCTTGTTCCGGATCATAAGCCTTGTCCTGGGAACCGGTCCGTCCGTATCCCCGGCATCAGCCCGTCCTGTCCATACTGTATTTGCTTACTTTAAGGTTACCATCCAGAACATTATATCAAACAGGCATTTGCATCGCAACAAACCCTTGCGCCATGCGGGACGGTCCGCACCAGGACTCCCCGGAAGGTCGGCGGACACGCGTTTCGGTGGGCCTGTTCACATGCGCCCGGCGGGGCGGTCCACATACACCACGGAGGGCTTCACATACGCCCCGG
>DGEQ01000042.1:10203-13551 GCA_002386045.1 Hungateiclostridiaceae bacterium UBA3922
TTCACATACGCCCCGGTAAGCCGGTTCGCATAACACCACGGAAACCCGTTCACATGCGACACGGTGGGCCCGTTGCATACGCCCCGGAAGTTCCATTCACATACGCCCCCATAGGGCTCGTTGCACACGCCCCGGAAGCCCCGTTTACATGCGCCAGGCAGGCCGGTTCACATCATGCTGACCGGATCGATGTCGATGCTTATGTCCACGCCGCCGCTGTCCCTGTTTTTCGCGAAATGGTCCGCCAGCCCGGACAGTATCGGGCAAAGCCTGCTGATCGAACCGCACTTGGCCAGCACCCTCCACCTGTAGCGGTTCCTGAGCCTGGCCAGAGGCGCCCGCACAGGTCCGGGCAGCATCTCGTCCCCCGCATCCCTGTCCAGCCTGGCCGCAATGAAATTGTGGATATCCCTTGCCTTTGCCAGAGCAAGCCTGTCATTTACGGAACTTACGACGACCATGGCAATATGCGTGAAAGGCGGATATCGCAGCCTCCTCCTGATCTGCAGTTCCTGCCTGAAAAAAGCTTCGTAATCGTGGCGGCTGGCAGCGGTGATGCTGTAGTCCTCGGTGTTGTACGTCTGGATGATCACCCTGCCCGGCTCATCTCCCCTCCCGGCCCTGCCTGCCACCTGCGTCAGCAACTGGAACGTCCTTTCCTGGGCCCTGAAATCGTCGATGCCGAGCATGATATCGGCCGCCAGGATGCCTACCAGCGTGACATTGGGGAAATCGTGGCCTTTTGCTATCATCTGCGTCCCGATGAGTATGTTGATGTTCTCATTGCGGAACCTGTCCAATATCTCCTCGTGCGAGTGTTTCCCGGTAGTGGTATCCATGTCCATCCTGATGACGGATGCCCCGGGAAAATGCCTGCGCAGTTCCTCTTCCACTTTCTGCGTGCCCGTGCCGAACTGCCGTATATGGCTGCTGCCGCAGTTCGGGCATGTCTGCGGCATCCTGACGGTGTAGCCGCAGTAATGGCATATTAGCCTGTCGTCCGCCGCGTGGTAAGTCATCGTAATGCTGCAGTACCGGCACCTGAGGCTGATGCCGCAGTTCCTGCACAGCACGAAGGAAGCATAACCCCTTTTGTTGAGGAAAAGCATGGTCTGCCGGCCGCAGGCGATATTTTTCCCGATCTCCGCTGAAAGCAGCGTGCTGAATATCGACCTGTTGCCGATCTCCAACTCCTTCCTCATATCGACGACCGTTACTTCGGGCAGCACCATCCTGTTGGCCCTTTCCTTCATCACGGCCAGCCCGATCTTTCCTTCCCTGGCCCTGCAGTATGTCCCGACCGAAGGAGTCGCCGACCCGTAGAGCAGCAGTGCACCGCTGTACATGCACCTTCTTGCCGCCACCTGTGCAGCAGAGTATTTCGGTGTGATCTCGGACTTATACGTGGGCTCGTGCTCCTCGTCGATAATGACGAGTCCAAGCCTGTCAAACGGCACGAATATTGCAGACCTGGCGCCAACGACCACCTTCACGCTCCCGTCCCGGATAAGCCTCCACTGGTCGTATCTTTCGCCGGGCGACAGCCTGCTGTGCATGACGGCCACCCGGCCGCCGAACCTGCCCCTGAAACGGTCCACCATCTGCGGTGTAAGCGAAATCTCAGGCACTAGCACGATTGCCTCTCTGCCCTTGTCCAGCACGTGCTGTATAAGCTGCAGGTAAACCTCTGTTTTCCCGCTTCCTGTAACGCCGTGCAGCAGAACCTCCCGGAATCCCCCGCCGTCGATAAGGGCTTTGATGTTATCCAGCACATGTTTCTGCTCTGGAGTTGGTTTCAGGGGTTCCGTCGGCTCCACTTCCCTGTGCTTCAGCGGATCCCTCCTGACCTCGAGATCCACGAAATCTATGTATCCGTATTTGCTGAGCGTATCAAGGACTGAAGCCGACACTCCGGAAAACCTGGTCAGGTCCTGGACCGCGATGCATTCGTTCTCCAGGAGCATCTCGAGCACCCGGATCTGCTGTATCCTTTTTATTGCTCCAGCCTCGATATCCGAAGCAACTTCCTCCGGAGGCATGGCCAGGCACGCCGCCCGTACCGTCTTTGCCCTTACGCCGGTCGTATATTTTTCAGTTATCCTGACCAGTCCCTGTTCTTCGAGTTCCCTGATACTCCTGCCGAAATTGCTTTTCCTGCCGTACAGGTTTTTCAGTTCTTCATATTCGACGCTTCCGTCGTTCGACCTCAACAGATCTATGATCCGTCTCTTGCCTGGCGACAACCTGTCGTACGCATCATCGGCAGGGTCTGCGTCCCCGTCGCTGATCCCGCCGGCCAGTTCGACCACCTGCAGGTTCCTGACATCGATGCCTGGCGGAAGCATGCACCTTATTGCCTGGCTGTAGGTACAGAAATACCGGCGCTTCATCCAGGCGGCAAGGTCGATCTGGGACGGCAGCAACACTGGCTTGTTGTCCACCACTTTTTTTATCTCCTTGAGTCCTTCAAACTCCGAGTCATCGGCAAAGCCTATGACATAGCCTTCCTTCGGCCTGTTTCCCTTCCCGAACGGAACGATCACCCTCATCCCCGCTTCAAGGCTGTCGCGGAGCTCTTCGGGGACAAGATAGTGATATTCCCTGTCGAATTCGCGTGTCGCACCGTTTATTACAACTACGGCGATCCTTCCCATTTTCTCCCTCTTCTTTCCTCCCGTCAGGCCTTCCTGCCTTCCGACGGTCTCCCTTTCCTTCCGTCAAGCTTTTCGTCCTTCCGGCGACTTCTCCTTCCTTCCGTCCAGGCTTTCTGCCTTCCGGCGGATTTCCCTTTCCTTCCGTCCTTCTGCCCATCTGCCGGCCTATTTTTCCTTGAATCCGGCTTTCCTCTATCACGTCCGGCTTCCTGCCCTATATCACTCCGGATTTCCTTCCGGTTTCCGGCCACTCATTCCGGCCTCAGCACCGGCCTTCTCCAGACATCTGCATTTCGCCCGGACGCGCTCTCCACTTGCCAGATATGCATTTTCTCCGTTTTTACATACTGCTCTCCGTTTTAAATACTGCTATTGTAAATTATACAATAAGGGGGCGTCGTTTTCTGTCTGCCAAACAGCCGAAGCTTTGGCCTGGCAAGGCCGGACTGACATTGGCCTGGCAAGGCTGAAATGACACTTAGCTTGGCAGGACCGGACTAACATTAGCCTGGCCTCGCTTGGTTTGGATCGGTTCGGTTTGATTCGGCTCGGTTTGGTCAGATCAGGCCTGAACCGTGCACAACTGTTTTGTGTGCGAAAGCTTCCCAAAAGTTGAAATTTTGTCACCCCTATTGTGTAAAAATGCAACTTTTAAGTAAATTCCTCCGGATTTTTAAGTTATGTCCGTATAATG
>DGEQ01000155.1 GCA_002386045.1 Hungateiclostridiaceae bacterium UBA3922
CATCACTGCCATGTGCTTCTTGTCAAGCCCGAGGATGCTGTAGAGCCCAAGTTCCTTTTTCCTGCGCCTTATCAGGAAGCTGTTTGTGTAAACGATGAAGGGCAGCAGTATCAGTCCGAGCAGTATCAGCCCGATCTGCATGAGTACGAGGGCATAGTTGCTCCGGGGCAGCGTGCGCATGATATCATTGGAAACGATAGATGAAAATACAAAGAAAACGAATACCGAGAAACTGCCGGCCATGATGTAAGGGAAGTAGGTCGTGCCGTTTTTGCGGATGCCCATCAGGGACAGTCTGGGCAGCAATACCAGTTTATTCATTTTTCATGCCTCTCCTGTCATCGGGATGATCGAGGCGCGGCAAGCTGCCCGTTGCCGAAAAAGATGCAGCTTCTGCCGTATAAAATGTTATCATTTGTGCCGGGAAAATTAAAGGCGTATGCCGCAAAAACGATATTAAGGCTGTACGGATATTGACATTGCCGCGCAACAGGCCGATGATAGTAATAGTAGCAGCCGGGACATGAGAAACTGCCGAAGGCAGCCCGGCCGGTCCGGAAATGAGGAGCAGCCTGGAAGCTGCACGGGTGGCATGAGGATCGTATGGCCCGGGAGCGATACGGGCTGCCGGGAAGGCTGCCGGAGATGGCGATACCGGCTTGAAGCGAAATTTAATGAAAGGGCGTGAAATACATATGGCTTGCGGCAAACTGCGGCTTCCGCGCCTTATAGGCGACGGAATGGTGATACAGAGAGACCGGGCGGTGAAAATATGGGGATGGGCCGGTGCAGGTGATAAGGTGACCGTTGGACTGATACGCGGGATGCGGGAAGACGCGCACGGAAGCGCGCCAGGAATACATGCCTGCCAGTCGCATGAATGCACTGCAGGCGCTGACGGAAGGTGGGATGTCCTGTTGGAGCCGGTGGAGGCCGGAGGCCCCTATACCCTGCTGGTAAGTGCCGCCGGCGAAAGTGTGACCGTGACCGATATACTTGCCGGCGACGTCTGGCTGTGTTCCGGGCAGTCGAACATGCAGACGCCCATTTTAAGGCTGACGGAGATGTTCGGGAAGGAAATCGCAGAATCGTGCAGCAGCAGGATAAGGTATTTCCAGGTCCCTGAAAGGTATGATTTCAACAAAAAACATGACGACATGGAGGGCGGCAGTTGGGTCCGCTGCGACGAGCCTGAAAAAGTGATGCTTTTTTCCGCTGTGGCGTTCTTTTTTGCCGCGGAACTGCAAAGGAAATACGATATCCCCGTAGGGATCATCAATGCAAGCGTCGGAGGTTCCCCCATCGAAGCCTGGATGAGCGAGGAGTCGCTCTCAGACTGGCCGGACAGCCTTGAAGAACTGGCAAAGTGCAAGGATGACGCATACGTGGAAGATGCAAAATCGAGAGAAATGGCTGCGATGAACCAGTGGTTCAGCCGGTTGGACAGCCTTGACGAAGGCCTCGGCAGCAACGGGGAGCCTTTATATGCCGGGGAGATCGACACATCGGGCTGGGCCGATATCGATATCCCGACAAGTTGGGAAGATGCCGGGTTGAAGGATTTCTACGGCTCCGTATGGCTCAGGAAGACGTTCACCATTGCCGCAGGGCAGGCAGGCAAAGAGGCGGTGCTGAGGCTCGGGACCATCATAGACAGCGACGTGGCGTATGTCAACGGGGTCCGGGTGGGTGCCGTCCCGTACCGCTACCCGCCGAGGAAATACATGATACCTGCAGGGCTGACGAAAGCTGGAGAAAACACGATAGCCGTAAGGGTGGTCAGCAATTCCGGCGACGGCGGCTTCGTCGAGGATAAGCCGTACCGGATCGAAGCCGGCGGAGAGGTCATCGACCTTACGGGGAGATGGAAGTACAGGATCGGTGCCAGGATGGCCGAACCGCTACCCGAAATGACATTTTTCAACTGGAAGCCTGCGGGGCTGTACAACGGCATGATCGCGCCGCTGCACGATTTCGTGATAAAAGGCGTGGCATGGTACCAGGGTGAAGCGAACACGTTCGTGCCCGAAAGGTATTTCAGCCTGTTCAGTAAGATGGTCAGTGACTGGAGAAGGGCGTGGGTAAACGACCGTCTCCCGTTCCTGTATGTACAGCTCCACAACTGGCAGAGACCTGTGAACGAGCCGGGTGACAGCCAGTGGGCAAGGCTCAGGGAGCAGCAGCTCATAGCGCTGTCATTGCCGGGTACCGGCATGGCCTCGGCGATAGACGCAGGCGAATGGAACGATATACACCCGCTGGACAAGCTTACTGTCGCGAAAAGGCTTGCCCTGGCCGCATACAGGGTTGCTTACGGCGAGGATATCATAGCTTCAGGCCCGATCTACAGGGATATGGTGAAAGAAGGGAACCGTATCAGGATAAGGTTCATGGAGCCCACAGGCGGCCTGGTATCCGTCGACGGCAAGCCTCTCAGGCACTTTGCCGTGGCAGGGCCCGACCGGAGATTCGTTTGGGCTGACGCAAGGATAGAAGGTGACACGGTCGTCGTATGGAACGACGATATAGATGATCCCGTGGCTGTGCGCTATGCGTGGGCGGACAACCCGGAAGGAGCGAACCTGTACAACAGTGCGGGACTGCCCGCTTCACCGTTCAGGACGGATAGCTGGGACTGAACCGATGGCCGGGACGGGCATGACAGTCCCAGGTGCGGATCGAAATTGCTGCGGACCAGGATAGAGGCGACAGACAGACCGGGTCACCGGACTTTATGGCCGTACTCGGCATCGATCGCCGCATATTCCCTTGCGACATCCTCCACCAGGTCATCCCATGAAATGCCCCATTTGGCCAGGTATCCGATGGGATCGACGTGGTTCGTGCCTCCCCAGTACATGGTCACATGGTAATGGCCCCAGAGCGTGCCGGTCCTGTCCGGTTTCGCCGGGGTCACCCCCAGTTGGTTGATGTACAGGTATTCGGCAGCCCTTCTTACGAGCTTCCGGTATGAAGCCTCGAAATCTTCCCGCGTATACTCATGGCACAGTTCCAGGTGGATGTACCTGTCGTTGGCTTCCTTGCCGGCTCCCCATGCCTTGTAATCAGGGTCGGCGACCTGTATTATCTCGTCTGCATCTATGAATTCGTGCACGAATGCGTTCTTCCAGTTGGATCTGACGAAGTTTGCCTCCATCCGTGCATTATCTCCCGGGTTATCGGTGTAATGTATGACGACGCCTTCATACCTGCCTACTCCCTTGAGGTACGGGGCTTTCGGCAGATTAGGCACGCGCTCGATCTTTACCCTGTACAGCGGCCTGATGCTGACGGGGGTGGCAGGTTCCGGATCACCGCCCCTGGAAGCGTGTTCTTCCTCGGCGATGAGCCTGTCTATCAGGGCCATCGTTTCCCTGTCGGCCACTCCGTGCGGCTCGATACCATAGTATTTCTGGAGCTGTATCAGCGCTGATTCGGTTATCGGACCGAAATGGCCGGTGGGGGAGACTTTCATATAACCCAGTATATTCAGCTTCTCCTGGAGTATCCTCACTTCGTTGCCTTTCGCGCCCTGTGCCAGGCCTGCGGGTTTCGGCTTTTCCATGGCCCTGAGCAGTTCATCCAGCTTGGCATGTGTCAGGGTCGCGACTATGCCCGTCGTCGGTATGTTGTACTTCTTCTGGAAATTCTTCACCGCCGCCAGCGTGATGTCGCCGAAGTACCCGGTGGGTTCGACGTTGAAAAAGCCCAGTTTCTTCAGGTTGGCCTGGAGGGTCCTGACAGCTTCGCTCCTCATGCCCTTTTTCAATACGGGCTTCGACGAAGCGAAAGCGCATGTGGAAGATGCCAGGAGCGAGAACAGGAGTACCATGCTTATTAAAATGGCTGATCTTTTGCGAACCTTCATTGGATAAAACCCCCAAAATCAGATGAAACAAAGTGATTTTCCGACAAAATCCCCGACTATACTACAATATTACCATATTTTTGCCAGTTTTAAAACCCCTGATTTGAGCGAGGTTGGAGGAAGGCACCACGGCTGTGGTCAGGGAAAATCGAAAAGCGTTTAAAAAATTTACGATTTGTTCATAATTTTACTGTCCGGTTATGATATAAATTTAAGAGGTCTGTTTTTTCGGACCGAACTGCAGGAAACTGATGCAGAAATCGGACATCGCTGAAATGGACGGTACTGGTATGAAAAAGACTGACAAGAAGATACTGATGATGCTGACGGTGGCCATCACGACAGTAGTCGTCGTCGTGATGCTTGTGCGCTCGACGAAGGCTTTCGAAGTCTTCCTCGACGACAGGCCCGTTGGTATCGTGGACAGCCAGTCCACTTTCACAGATCTTTTGGAGAGTATCAGGAAAAGCGCCGAAATGCGTTATGGCACGGATGTGTTCGTTGCCAGCAGGATCGACTTTAAGGAGGTCTACCTGCCCGACAGCGGCAGGATCCTGGATGCGGCATCCGAGCAGTCGGTATCGCAGGTCAGGGACAGTGTGCTGTTGGAAGCTAAGGTGTTCGCGATAAATGTTGACGGCGAAGACATCGCCTGCTTCCGTGACAGGGCTTCGGCCGAGCAGGTCCTCGAAAGGATAAAGGCTCCGTACCTGCAGGATGCCGAAAGCGGAGCAGTCACCGGTTTCGTTGAGACTGTCTGCATAAAGGAGAGGGTCGTCCGGGAAAGCGAACTTACGGAACTGAGTGACCCGGATGAAGTATACGATGACCTGATGCAGGAGAATGAAACGATAAAGAAGTACATAGTGCAGAAAGGCGACACGGTCAGCGAGATCGCCGAAAGGCTCGGCGTCAGCATAAAAGATATAGAAAAGGCGAATCCAGGCATTGACATAGACAGGATCTCCATCGGCCAGGAACTGAACCTTTCGGTCCCAAGGTACCGGATCAATGTCATGCAGACCAGGACCACGGTTTACGAGGCTCCCGCCGCATATTCCGTCGAATACGAGGAGACCGATGAACTTTACAGGGGAGAAACCAGGGTCAAGGTAGAGGGCGAGGAAGGCACGAAACTGGTCAAGGCCTGCTACATAAGCATCAACGGATACCCGGAAGAAACCAGGATCCTGGATGAGACCATCATCAGGGAGCCCAAAAAGGCAATAGTGCTGAAAGGAACGAAGCCAAGGCCGCGGACGATGGCTTACGGCGAATTCTACTGGCCCAGCAGGGGCAGGATAACTTCGCGGTACGGGCCGAGATGGGGCGAAAAGCATTCGGGGGTAGACATAGCGGCACCCAAGGGCAGCCCGATCAAGGCTGCGGACGGCGGAGTGGTCAAATTTGCGGGCTGGAGCGGGAACTACGGCAGGCTCGTGATAATAAACCATGAGAACGGTTACACGACGTATTACGGCCACTGCAACACGATAAAGGTCAAGGTCGGTCAGAGGGTCGCCAGGGGCGACGTGATAGCCACGGTAGGCGAGACCGGCAGGGCGACTGGACCACACCTGCATTTTGAGGTCCGGAAGAACGGCGTGCCCGTCAACCCGCTCAATTATATCAAATGATTAACCAGTCGGACATATATGCCTTCCTGACGTGTGACAGCGGACGCGCACGGCAGGGAGGTTTTTGATGGCCGCCGCATGATATGCACAGCCGGCGGAGGAATACGGAGCGGAACCGGACGGGATGTTTCACTGGCGCGGCTGATGGGTATGTTAAACTTAAAAGTATGGGGACGGTTCCCTGGCCGGAAGTCATTTTCCTAAGCGATACGTGGATGCGGACGCATGTCCGCGGATGAGGTGCGAAAACCGGCTCCGGGCCGGGGGTCCGTTCTGTGAGGTACATCGGGGAATGAACGAGAAAGAAATACTGAAAATATCGGGAATGTCATGTGCGGCCTGTGCTGCAAGGATCGAAAAGAAACTCGGCGCGATGGATGGCATCCGGAGCGCGGCAGTGAACCTTGCTTCTGAGAAGGCTGCCGTAGAGTATGACAGTTCGAAGGTAAAGGTATCCGACATAATAAAGGCCGTCGAGTCCCTTGGATATAGGGCTGAGCGTGCTGCCGAACTCAGTGTTGACAGGGAGAAGGAGCAGAGGGAGAAAGAAACAGGGCACCTCCGTCTCGAACTCATCGTCTCTGCCGTGCTTACCGCTCCGCTGCTGCTGTCGATGCTGTTGATGGTAGTTGGCGCCGACGTGACGTTTTTGCACTTTCTGCACAATGAATATTTCCAGCTTGCCGTTGCAACGCCGGTACAGTTCATCATAGGTTCAAGGTTCTACAGGAATGCATACCATGCACTCAGGGCGAAAAGTCCCAACATGGACGTGCTTATTGCCATGGGCACCACGGCTGCGTATTTCTTCAGCATATACAATGCTTTCTTTGCCGGGCACGGGCACGGGATGAAAGAACTGTACTTTGAGTCGGGCGCCGTGATAATCACGCTTATACTGCTCGGCAAATACCTCGAAGCGGCGGCGAAGGGAAGGACTTCCGAAGCGATCAGGAAGCTGATGGGCCTGCAGGCGAAAACCGCGAGGGTCATAAGGGACGGGAAGGAAACAGATATCCCGGTGGAGGAGGTCGTGCCGGGGGATGTGGTGATCGTGCGGCCAGGGGAGAAGATCCCCGTTGACGGAAGGATCATCGAGGGTGGATCGGCCGTGGACGAATCGATGATTACCGGCGAAAGCATCCCCGTTGATAAAAAACCCGGCGACGAAGTCGTCGGTGCGACCATCAACAAGTTCGGCACATTCAGGTTTGAAGCGACCAGGGTCGGGAAGGACACTGTGCTTTCGCAGATAATCAGGATGGTTGAGGACGCGCAGGGTTCCAAGGCGCCGATACAGAAAATAGCCGACAGGGTATCGGGCATTTTCGTACCGGTGGTGCTCGGGATCGCGCTGGTGACGTTCCTGGCATGGTGGCTTGCAGTGGGAGATCTGGCCAACGGCATAATAAGCGCGGTTTCGGTGTTGGTCATCGCCTGTCCGTGCGCCCTCGGGCTGGCGACGCCGACGGCGATAATGGTAGGTACCGGCAGGGGAGCCGAACACGGCATACTGATCAAGGGCGGCGAGTACCTGGAAATGGCGTACAAGCTTGATGCCATAGTGCTTGACAAGACCGGTACCATCACCAGGGGACAGCCGGAAGTGACCGACGTGGTCCCCCTCGGCGGCATGGCACGCGGCGAAGTGCTCCGCCTGGCTGCTGCGGCGGAAAAGGGTTCTGAACACCCGCTTGGCGCTGCAATATATGGACACGGCAAAAACGAACTCGACGCCATACCTGATGCCACGCAGTTCGCCGCAGTCCCCGGGAAGGGCGTCAGGGCCGTCGTAGATGGAATGGAAATATATATCGGCACGCGGGTACTCATGCAGGAAGCCGGCATTGCGACCGGACCTGCGGAAGAGGTCATAGCCGGGCTTGAGGATGAAGGGAAGACGGCGATGCTTATGGCGGCTGACGGCAGGCTGGAAGCCGTCATAGCAGTGGCCGATACGCTTAAAGAGAACTCGAAGGAAGCTATCGACGCACTCAAAGAGATGGGTATCGGGATCTACATGATCACCGGCGACAATAAGCGGACCGCCGCTGCCATAGCAAGGCAGGCCGGCATCGAAAATGTGCTGGCGGAAGTCCTGCCCGGGCACAAGGCCGAGGAAGTCGAAAAGCTCAAAAAACAGGGGAAGAAGGTCGCCATGGCCGGCGACGGTATAAACGACGCCCCGGCGCTGGCTACGGCCGATATCGGGATCGCGATGGGCACAGGCACGGATGTCGCGATCGAAGCCGCGGACATCACCCTGCTGCGCGGCGATCTTATGCTGATCCCTGCCGCGATACGCCTGTCGAGGAGGACAATGCGCAAGATAAAACAGAACCTGTTCTGGGCATTCATATACAACATCATCGGTATACCCTTTGCGGCCTTCGGCCTGCTCAACCCGATGATAGCCGGCGGAGCGATGGCGTTCAGCTCGGTATCGGTCGTATCGAATTCTCTGAGCCTCAAAAGATTCGACCCCGTTAAGGGAAAGCGTGAAAAAACCAGATCATTACCAGAGGAGGAATTGCTCATGTCGAAGGAAAATGTATGTCTTACGGTCAACGGGATGTCCTGCAGCCATTGTGAAAACAGCGTCAAAAAGGCCGTAGGGGCACTGGACGGGGTGGACACCGTCAGTGTGGACCTTGCAGGCAAAAAGGTCTGCGTGGAGTATGACCCGGCGAAGGTAAGCGTCGACTCGATTGCGGCGGCAATAGAAGACCAGGGTTACGAAGTGGTCAGGTAAACGGTTTTCACAGGTCGTATTTTTTGGGATCGAACTTGTCCGACTCGCACCTTTCCAGCATTTCCGAGATGAACTGCTCCTCGTCGTCGGGCACGCTTTCAAGCTGCGCTTCCATTGCATCCAGCCAGGAAGTTTCCCTTTCGTCGATGATGACACGGCCCTCCCCGACTGCACTGCGAAGTTCGCTTACGGCTGCGAGGGCCGCTGCCCTGGAACGCCTGAACGGCGTGTCTTCCTTTATGATTTCACTGGAGATGGCAAACACCACATCCGGGCGCAGTACGTATGCCTGGGGGTCATACCTGCTGTAAGCCGACGGGCAATCGCGTGCCGGCGTCAAGCCGTCCGTTGATTGCCGGTCACCACACTGCCTACGGAGGTCTTTGGGATACCAGGGACCGACAGCGGCTTTTTAGGACTCCGTAGACAGGAGGGCCGGAAAAATCAAAAAGGTATTGTAATTGCTAAAAACTGTGGTTATAATAATATAAACATATCAAAACGATAACGCGATGAAGAAGAGAGTAAGTGCAATGCTGATCCACAGCGAGCGGAGGACAGTGGGAGCTCCGCATGAGGCGTGCACCGAAGAACACTTCCGAGCACCCGTCCGAAATCCTTGTGAAAGTAGGCGCGGGCGGCTTTCCCCCGATAAAGGGAATAGGTATCGCCAGGGCCTGTATCGTTTACGATGGGGTAACCGGAAGGCCGTACCGAAATGAGGTGAGCCTGTTTGTTATCAGGCTAATCAGGGTGGCACCGCGGATTGCATATCCCGTCCCTGAACGATCTATCGTTCGGGGACGGGATTTTTGATTTTATCCGGACATAAGAGCGAAAGGAGGCGACAGGCATGAAAAGATCGTACGTGGCCGATGTGTTCGCAGGCAGTGCTGAAAAAGTATTGGTAAAGGGTTGGGTGCACAATATAAACCGTGTAGGGAAAACGGCTTTCGTGACCCTGAGGGACAGGACCGGCATGATCCAGGTCGTGGCCGACAGTGCCATGACGCGGGACTTGAGGCTCGAGATGAGCATAGAGGCAGCCGGGAACAGGGTCGTGAATGACAGGGCTCCTTCAGGAGTGGAGATACATGCGGACTCAGTAAAAATACTCGGGACAGTCTGCTATGACATGCTGCCCTTCGAGATCAACAAGCCGAAGATCAGGGCTTCGCTCGAGACCCGGCTTGACCACAGGACCATCAGCCTGAGGCCGGCCAAAAGCCGTGCCGTGTTCAGGGTGCAGCAGGAAATCGAAGAGGCGTTCAGGAGCTATTTCAGGGATCATGGGTTCACGCAGATCCATACGCCGAAAATAATCAGCAGCGCAACCGAGGGCGGATCCGAGATGTTCACCGTGGACTTCTTCGGTAAGCGGGCATTCCTTGCCCAGAGCCCCCAGTTTTACAAGCAGATGATGGTCGGCGCAGGTTTTGAAAGGGTGTTTGAAATAGGGCATGCTTACAGGGCTGAACTGCACAACACGTGGAGACACCTGGGAGAATACGTGAGCATGGACGTGGAGATGGGCTTCATTGAGAGCTATGAGGACCTGATGGACCTGGAGGAAGGATATATCAACTGCCTTTTCAGGCACCTCAGGACTGTATGTGCGGCCGAGCTTGAAATGTTCGGCGTATCACTGCCCGACAATGTAAAGATACCCAGGATCCCGCTGGCGCAGGCACAGCGTATCGTGCTTGAGAAATACGGCAGGCGGTCGCCGGCCGGCGGTCTTGACGCGGAAGGAGAAAAGCTTTTTTCCGAATACATGAGGGAAGAGCATGGGACGGATTTCGTCTTCCTGACGAAATATCCGGTGTCCAAGAGGCCGATGTACACCATGCCCGATCCTGAAAACCCTGATTTGACACAAAGCTTCGACCTGATATATAAAGGACTTGAGATAACCACAGGCAGCCAGAGGATCCATGATTATGAAATGTTGAAGAGGAATATCGAAAAGTTCGGGCTTGACCCCGAAAACTTCAGGTCCTACCTCGACAGTTTCAGGTACGGGATGCCGCCGCACGGAGGCTTTGCCATCGGCCTTGAGAGGCTTACCATGAAGCTGCTGGATCTTGACAACATCCGTGAAGCGACGTTGTTCCCGAGGGACATCAAAAGGCTGGAGCCGTGACGGTTTCCGGGTCCATGAGAAAATATGCGATTACTGCGCGGAGGAGTGTGGCTTATGAAGATATCGAAAGAAGACGTTGTCTATATCGCGAAGCTGGCGAAGCTGCGTTTCAGCGAAGATGAAATCGAAAAGCTGACCGGCGAGTTCGAAAGCATCCTCGATTACTTCCGGTCCATCGACAGGATGGACCTTGAAAACGTGGATCCGGACGAGTTCGCGGACAGAAGGGAAACGGTATCCAGGGCCGATGAGAACGTGATCTTCGGGGACAGGGAGAAATTGTTCAGGAACGCGGGATCCATGCGCGGGACATTCATACAGGTCCCAAGGATCCTTGACTGACGGGAGGTGTCCGGATGAGCGGCGGTATTACGGGAACGCATGGAAACGACTTCGGTCTCATGAGCGTACGGGAGATCAGCGCCGGGGTGGCCGCGGGCAGGTACTCGGCTTCTGAGATCACCCGGATGTGCGTTGAGAGAATAAAGTCGACAGACGGCGAAACGGGAGCTTTCCTGACTGTCTGTGAAGAAACTGCCATTGCGCAGGCCAAGGCGGTGGATGAGAAGATAAGGAGCGGGAAGAAGCCCGGGAAGCTGGCGGGGGTGCCGGTGGCGGTCAAGGACAACATCTGCACCGACGGCATCAGGACCACATGTGCGTCCAGGATGCTTGAGGATTACATCCCGCCGTACAATGCAACGGTCGTTGAGAAATTGATAAGCGAGGATGCCGTCATCATCGGCAAGACCAATATGGACGAATTCGCGATGGGTTCGTCGACCGAGAATTCAGCGTTTAAAATCACGAGGAACCCGAGGGATACCGACAGGGTCCCTGGCGGCTCGTCCGGCGGGTCGGCCGCGGCCGTCGCTGCGGGGATGGTGCCGGCGGCGCTGGGGTCCGACACCGGCGGGTCCATAAGGCAGCCTGCCGCTTTTTGCGGGATCGTCGGACTGAAGCCTACCTACGGGCTTGTATCACGGTATGGGCTCATCGCGTTCGGTTCTTCCCTCGACCAGGTCGGGCCCATGACAAAAACGGTGGAGGACTGCGCCCTGATGCTGGAAGTCATCCAGGGCATGGACGTCAGGGACAGCACGTCGCACAGGGGCAAATACCCGCAGGATTATGCGGGCAGGCTCGGTGAAGGGATAAGGGACTTCAGGATCGCCGTGCTCAAAGAGTTCTTCACGGACGGGCTCGACGGAGAGATCGCTTCGGCCGTCAGGGATAGCGCAAGGCGCCTTGAAGGGCTTGGCGCGGCGGTGGACGAGGTGTCCCTGCCCGCGGCAGGTGACGGGCTGGCGGCATATTATATAATTTCTTCCGCTGAGGCGAGTTCAAACCTGGCAAGGTACGACGGGATACGTTACGGTCACAGGCCGAAGGAATTCGCAGACGTGGACGAACTGATGGAGAAGGCGAGGAGCGAGGGCTTCGGCACTGAAGTGAAGCGGAGGATAATGCTCGGCACGTATGCCCTGTCGTCCGGTTATTATGACGCGTACTACAAAAGGGCGCAGAAGTACAGGAAGCTGCTGAGGAGCCAGCTGGCCGGTGTGTTTGAAAAATATGACCTGATACTGGGACCCACGTCGCCGGTACTGCCGTTCAGAATCGGCGAGAGGATCGGGGACCCGCTCAGCATGTACCTTGCCGACGTATATACGATCATCGTGAACCTGGCAGGGCTCCCGGCGATATCGGTTCCCTGCGGATCCAGCCGTGACGGGCTTCCCATCGGGCTCCAGCTCATCGGGCCGCATTTCGGAGAGACGGTGATACTGCAGGCGGCCTACGCACTGGAGCAGGAACTGAAGCTGGAGCCGTGACGGCAGGGCAGGCGGGCAAACTACCCGGATCATGGCGTGATTATTATAGTGCGAGAGCCTGTATGAAACAGCCGGCTGTGACGATGCAGGAAACAGCAGCAGCGGCTGCAGCTGAAGCATGCGGTCAAGGAAAATGAGGCAGGGAGGTTGTCCTGATGAGTTTTGAAACGATTATCGGCCTTGAAATACATGCGGAACTAAAAACGAAGTCCAAAATATTCTGCGGGTGTTCGACGGAATTCGCGTCGGAACCCAACGCTAACACCTGCCCGGTGTGCCTTGGGCATCCCGGGACGCTGCCGGTGCTCAACGGGGAAGCGGTCAGGCTGGCGGTGAAGGCCGGGATGGCGCTGGGCTGCAAGGTAAACTATTTAAACAGGTTTGACAGGAAAAACTACTTTTACCCCGACCTTCCGAAGGCATACCAGGTATCCCAGTACGACATGCCGGTATGTACAGACGGGGCTGTTGAGTTCGAATGCGGCGGCAGGCACGTGAAGGTGCGCATCAACAGGGTCCACCTGGAAGAGGACGCAGGCAAGCTCATACACCTTGAGGACGAGCCCTGTTCGCTGGTAGATTACAACAGGGCCGGGATACCGCTGATAGAGATAGTTACCGAGCCGGACATGCGTTCTCCCCTTGAAGCGGTCACTTTCATGCGGATGCTCAAGTCCATACTTGAATACTGTGATATATCCGACTGCCGGATGGAACAGGGGTCCCTCAGGTGCGACGCGAACATTTCCGTAAGACCCGCCGGGCAGAAGGAATTCGGCACCAAGGTCGAGCTGAAGAACATCAACTCCTTCAGGGAACTTCAAAAAGCGCTGGAGAAGGAGGAAAAGAGGCAGATCGAACTGTACCGGTTCGGCGAAAGCCACAAAATAATCCAGGAAACGAGGAGATGGGACAGCGGCAAGGGGAGGACCGTATCGATGCGGTCCAAGGAAGAGGCGCATGATTACAGGTATTTCCCGGAACCTGACCTGCCGCCGGTCATCATCGATGAGACAGTTGTTTCCGCTGTCAAAGATTCGCTGCCCGAACTCCCGATGGAAAAGTACAGGAGGTTCACGCAGGAGTATGGGCTGAGCGGCGATGACGCGGACATACTGACGGGCGACAGGTACCTGTCGGAGTATTTCGAGGATACCGTCAGGGAAGGCGCCGCACCGAAAGCGGCCGCCAACTGGGTGCTCGGCGATATGCTCAGGATGATCAACGAAAGCGGCATATCGTCCCGGGAAATACCCGTGGAGCCGGCCTGTCTGCGCAGGCTCATCTCGATGGTGGAAGAGGGGAAGATCAGCAACACTGCCGGCAGGGAAGTTTTCAGGGAAATGTTCATCAACGGAGGATCGCCCGAGGAAATAGTCGAGAAGAAAGGGCTCAGCCAGATCAGCTCCGAGGACGCGATCCTCGAACTGGTCAGGAAGGTGATCGCAGACAACCCGAAATCCGTGGCTGATTACCGGGGCGGGAAAACCAAGGCCATCGGGTTTCTTGTGGGCCAGGTCATGAAGGAGTCGAAGGGCAGGGCGAACCCGGCCATGGTCAACGAACTGCTGGCGAAGGAACTGGAATGGGCGTGAAACGGCCCGTATCCGCACTCCGGCCAATATAAACAGCCGGCCTCCGGTCAAAAGTAACCGGCAGATAAGAGGAAATCGGAGGCAGACGTCGAATATGCTTTTATATGGTGTTGATGCGAGGCGATATATGTCATCTGTCTCACCGGGCACGCATAAGCTGTAAGCGATATATCATGATGGAAGGGGTCTGTTTTGCAATGAAGAGATTTCTTAAAGCAATGGTATGCATCTGTCTTTTGTTAACGTTTTCACTGCTCCTGGCCGGATGTATCGATATCGAGATGAAGGTCAACAATAACGGATCATGTGACCTGAAATACGAAATCAATACGCAGGGCATGGTTAGCCTTTCTGACGTCGAGAGCCAGCTTAAGAGCGGCGTTGAGGCGACAAACAACTTAGCCGGCAAAAAGGTAGCCAGGCTCAAAAGTGTCAAAGAGAAAGACGGCAGGATCATCGCCAACATCAGCCTGAGTGACATTTCCTATATGAGCAGTGGTGCTTACTTCGGCAAGTTTTCAAATTTTGAGAAAGAATACCCGGAATATTCGGACCTGCTGTATGATGCAAAAACCGGAGACCCGGTGAGCAGGGACAAGATAAAGGGAGCCGGCGGGCTCAACGCGGTGAAGATAGCCGGTATCGATACCGGGGGCGGAGAATTGACGAGTTTCAGGCTGATACTTCCCGGCAAGGTAAAATACACCACTTCAAACGTGAAGATGATCGATGACAAAACCGTCACCGTCGGCGGAGGCAACGGAGTCGTCCTGTACCAGAGGGGCGGCGGAGCCGGCTGGCTGGTTTTCGTGCTGCTCATCATAGCTGCCGCAGGGGCGGTCTTCGTGTTGGCAGGCAACAAGAAGAAAGGTCAATCATCCGTGTCTTCTGCTGCAGCTCCTGCGACAGCGCCGGTCCATGCAGGCGCAGGGGTCACGGCGTCAGGTGCGGCCCCGGCAGAAGGTGCGGCTCCGGATGCAGGTACAGCCCCGGCCGCGGGTACGGCTCCGGCGGAAGCAGCAGGATCAGCAACTGCTGTAGCCCCCGAAAGCAGCGGTGTCATGTACTGCCCGCATTGTGGCACGCAACTGAATAGCGGCGCCAGGTTCTGTGCAAAGTGCGGCGGCAAACTGACGGAATGATCCGGGCCACATACATTCCAAGTCACATAAATTCCGCTCCTGTGAGAACAGGGGCGGAATTTTTATCATCCGAAGGATACCTGGACTTTTACTGCTGAATACCTAAGTTTTCCCTCCGGGCACCGGGGTTTTTACCACTGGA
>DGEQ01000088.1:0-1296 GCA_002386045.1 Hungateiclostridiaceae bacterium UBA3922
TACATATTCGCCCATGCACCACTCGGCCATTATCACGGCGCTGCCTTCCTCGAGCAGGATCCTGGCCAGCGGCTCATCCGCCAGTTTCTTCCCCTCGATGGAATACAGCAGGATATGGCTCCTCGTCAGGACGACCGCCAGGTCCCTGTTGGGCGAGGTGTAAATATCGATCGCGTTCGGAAGCTTGTCCTTCATTTCCTTCCATGGTACGTGGAGCACATCATAAGCGACCATGTTAGACGGCGGTATGAGGTTCAGGTTGAAATCCATGTATGGCAGGTTGCCCTGGCGGTCCGGATCGATCCTGCCTTTGAAGAACCAGTGGCCTGTTTTCCTGTAGAGCGCGAAGTTTTTCTGCTGTTCGTCATCATCGAGGATCACTATCCCCTCGTATCCTGAATTGATCAGCACTTCCGTTATGGCGTTCTCCATCGCCATGGTCCCGTTTTCTCCTGCCATGTCGGGTATCTTTATGCCGTCGACGTTCATCAGGTTATCCACGGGCAGGGTCCTGAGATTCTTTTCATAAACCGCGTCCGCAGTGTCGCTGCCCGTATCGTAGATCGTGTTTTCGACACAGGCGTAATCGTTGCCCACGTATATGATCGCCCTGCGTATCCTGGTCTCCATCCTTCCCGAAACATTTTCAGAGACAGTCGACGAAGATCCTGATGCAGCCTTGCCTGAAGTGTTCGTGACCTTGAAGGCACGCAGAGTGTCCTCGATCCCCATCGGCCCCGGCTTCTTCTCCACCAGCAGCTTCCAGAACCCGTCCATCCTCGGCAGGTATATATCGTTGGCATAGAGCACGGGCCTGATCTCACCGTTTACGCATGATATCCAGTATGTCCCGTACCTGTAGTCCCCGGGCCCGTCCGAAGTCTGGACCGGTATGCGCACGCCCAGCAGCAGCCCCGAGCGGACAGGCTGCTTTTGCGCTATCGCTTCCTGCGCCTCTGGTCCGAGTGTATCCTGCACTGCTGCCTGCTGTACGGCATCGACATCGTCGGATACCTTTCTCATCACGTAGTAGTGGTCATCGATGACCGCGATCTTTTCACCATTCGAGTCTATTATGAATTCGAACAGGAAGCTGTCCTTCGAATAGACATTGACAACGAGTATCTCGTTGTTTCCGTAATCCAGGTTGTTCAGGATGTCCCAGTTCCTGTGGAGGAAATACTCATGCACTTTGACCCGCTTGATTTTATAACTGATACCTGTGAAGACCTGGCCGGCATAGAGCATGGTGTCCCGGGTGAAACCGACCTTCTCCCCGGTCAGGCCGTCAGCCGC
>DGEQ01000088.1:1491-3986 GCA_002386045.1 Hungateiclostridiaceae bacterium UBA3922
CGGGCTTATTATCCTGTCCGTGCTTTCCGGCACGGTCTGTGAGCACGCAGACAGCGATAAAGCCAGCGCCAGCAGCAGCACAAGGATGCAGTGCCTTTTCCCCATCATGCAGCACCACCTTCCATGACACAGGGTATCCGTATCACGACTTTGGTTCCCTTTCCTTCCCTGCTGTAAATGTTGAGGCTCCCGCCCATCATCCTGACTATCTCGTCGCATATGGACAGGCCAAGGCCGCTGCCAAGGCTGCTGTTCTTCCCCTTGAAAAATTTATCCTTTATATACGGCAGTTCATCAGCCGGGATGCCGCAGCCCGTATCGCTCACGGTGAAGATCACCTCTCCGCCGCTGACCACGGTCTTGAACAGGACGCTCCCGCCGGCCGGCGTGAACCTGAATGCGTTGTCGAGTACATTGATGATGACCTGCTTCAGCCTGTTGCCGTCACTTACTATCTCAGGCAGTTCTCCTTCCACCTCGACGCTGAAATGGAGCCCGTCCCTGGCAGCCCTCGGTGCAAGCTGCCTCCCGACCGTGTCGACGAATTCCTCCAGCTGGACGCTTTCCTCTCTTATCGTCAGCTTGCCTGTGACAAGCCTTGAGAAGTCAAGCAGCTCCTCGACCATTGCCGTGAGCCTGTCGCACTCGTTTTCGATTATGTCGAGCCCTGTTTCGTGCAGTTCCCTGTCCTCATCCCTGACTTCTTTCAGAGTCACGGCCCAGCCCTTTATCGAAGTGAGGGGCGTCCTGAGTTCGTGGGAAATGGAGGATATGAATTCATTCTTCATCCTGTCCCTTTTTTCTATTTCCTCTGCAAGGTAATTCAAAGTATCGGACAGCCTGCCGATCTCATCATTATATGTTTTGGAACTCCTCGCCCGGAAATCCCCCGCTGCCATGCGGGCGGCCGCGTCCGTCACGCGCCTGAGGGGGTTGACGATGGTATTTGAGAGCAGGAAACTCAGCAGCATCGACATTACTGCGACCACTGCCCCTATGATGATAAATATCTTTGAGACCGACCTGACATCTTCGTCCACGCCCCTGAGCGAACTTATGAACCGCAGCACTCCCACCGTTTTTCCGTCTGCCGTGAGCACAGCCGACACAGCCATCACTCCGTAGCTGTCGTACGGCACCTTTCCGGTCCATGCCCCCCTGCCTGTTTCCAGGGCTTTTTCCACATCCGGCATCCTCACGCCATCATCCGGCATGTAGCCTATGGAGTCCATGAGCACCCTGCCGTCGGTATCGATGATCTGCACCTGGGCCGACGTCTGCCTCCAGAAAGTGTCCACGTTGTTCATCACGTTCTCTTCGAGGGAAGCATCGGAAAAGTACCTGGAATACATCTCGCAGGCTACCTTCAACTGGTTGTACAGGCCTGCTTCCAGGTTGTTGTAGTAGTTGACGCGCACGATGTTGATGATCAGCGCTTCCATCACAAGGACCGTCAGCAATATGATCAATATGGAACCGAAAGCTATCCTGCTCCTGATACCAAGACTCATCCTGGATCCTCCCCGGGACCCGTCATCTGTCACACCACCTGTAGCCGTATCCCCATACGGTTTCGATATACTTGGGCTTTGAAGGGTTGTCTTCTATCTTCTCCCTGATCCTTCTTATGTAAACATCCAGAGTTTTGAGATCGCCGAAATAATTCTTTCCCCACACTGCGTTGAAAAGCTCGTTTCTGCTCAGCGCCCTCCCGACATTGGACATGAACATCTTCAAAACGGCGAATTCGGTCGGCGTCAATTCTATTTCAACGTTGTCCTTGTAGAACTTCTGCGATTTCAGGTCCATTACGAGGTTTTTGTACACGAGCGGCTCATCGTCCGGCGCTTTCATGCGTTCGATCCTTCTGAGCACGCTGTTTATCCTCGCCGTCAGCTCCCTCGGGTTGAACGGTTTGACCATGTAGTCATCGGCGCCTATTTCGAGGCCGGTGATCCTGTCTATGTCCTGGCCCCGGGCAGTGAGCATGATAATGATGAGTTCCGGCATCTCGTCGCGAAGTTTCCTGCACACCTCGAATCCGTCGATGCCGGGCAGCATCACGTCGAGCACCATGACCTCCGGCCTGCATGCCCTTGCCATTTCCAGGGCCATTTCCCCGGTCTCGGCTTCAAGGACCGCAAAACCGCTTCTTTCCAGGTTTATCGTAATGAATTTCCTGATGGATGCTTCATCTTCGACTACCAGTACCTTGGTTTTTGCCTCGCTCATTATTATGACCCCGTTTGCATGATGACAGATAAAACAAACCGATACCCTTATTCTACAATATTTTCATCCATTGTTCCATGGGAACCCCTATAATTCGATTTTATGCAGGTTTTGCCTGATCCTGGCCTGCATCTTCCATGCAGGAAAGCATGGACCCGTCGCCCGTTCAGGAGATCATCCTGGATGCGCCGGCTTTCTGCCGCCGCACCTCATCGGCCGTCCGGTATATACAGGTGAACAGATCGCCGTCAACGGCGTCCGAG
>DGEQ01000088.1:4191-7546 GCA_002386045.1 Hungateiclostridiaceae bacterium UBA3922
TTATAGGTATTAATGTAAAAAAACAATGCCTGATTCGGCGCCTGGGAGATCAGGCTCCACGACATGAAGAAGTGTTGACCGTAAGCTGCCAATAAAAAAGAGGGAGAATCATCTTCTCCCTCTTTCGCATTCTTTCCGGTGTTTTCGTGTCCGGCGCGCTTCCACACGCATGCCTGGCCGGGATACATCCGTTTTTCGCCCCGGTCACTCTGTCCTGATTGCCTCCAGCGCACTCAGCTTCATTGCCCGCCTTGCCGGCATGAAACCTGATATTATGCCGACCAGCGTGGCAAAGACCAGCGCTGCGAGGGCAAGCCACGGCGGTATCAGCGAAACGATGTTGTCCGATGGATCGCCGTAATAGTATCCGCCTCCGAACAACCCACCTGCATAGCGGTTCAGGAGCGCCGAAGCCCCGTAGCTGAAGCCCACTCCGAGCAATCCTCCAATGAAGCCGATCAACGCGGCTTCGAAAAGGAACAGGTTCCTTATGTCGCCGAGCATGCAGCCAAGGACTTTCATGACGCCGATCTCCCTGGTCCTTTCATATATGGACATCACCATGGTGTTCGTAATGCCGATAGCTGCTACGAAGAGCGATATAGCACCAATGCCTCCGAGTACAGTCTGCATCGTGGCCGCAGTCTCCTGCATGCTCTTGAGGATGTCGAGCAGGCTGTAGGTGCCATACCCCATGCTCTTTATCTCCTCCTGCACCCTTTCGACATCTTTCATATCCCTGACCTTGACTTTGACCTGCCAGTAACCCTGGTCCAGCGTGCTTGAACCCCGACCTCCCTGGCTCCGCTCATTTTCCTTTATGATTTTCCTGAGGTATTCTTTATTGACGAAGATCGAGTAGGCTTTCTCATCCTGGGAAGGCTCCAGTATGCCCACACCCTTCACTTTATAGAGTTTTGGCTGCCTGCCGCTTGTCTGGCCGCCTCCCCCGGGTATTCGTTCACCGTAGGTGAAATCGAAGGTCATGACCATCTTGTCATTCAGGACGTCCACTTCAGGCGCAGGCCTTTCACCGTCGATGCCCCCATAGTAGACATATCCTCCAAAACGGCCCCTGGACCTCGGATTATAGAACTGGTAAGGGGTATCTGAACCAAACAGCAGCGATGTCGTGTCGTCTTCGTTGAGCAGCCTTCCCTCCGCGACCTTGAACTCAAAGGCCTCCTGTATTTTGGGATCGATACCGGTTATATTCGCATACATCATGTATTTGCCGGACACCAGTTTCAGAGTAGTCTGGAATATCGGCATGACGGCTTCCACGCCTTCGATGGCCTCGAATTTCGCCACGGCATTGTCGTCAAGTACATTTTCCCTTGAGTAGCCTCCGCCCATGCCGTCCTCTTCCCAGTACCAGCGGTTCACTTCGATCACGTTGAGGCTGCCCATCTTGCTGAGCTGCCGCTTGAAGCTCTCGTTCATACCCAGTCCCAGTGACAGCATGACGACTATGGCTGATGTGCCTATGAGCACGCCAAGGATCGTCAGGATGGACCTGGTCTTCCTTCTCATGAAGTTTCTGAACGCAATCCTTATAGTGTCCCTTTTAGTCATCGAGGCTCAATTCCTTTCTTCTTATGGCCCTTTTCCTGAGGATCACCACTGCCACGACAGCCGCTATGACGACTGCCGCACCGATCCCGATGTATATCCAGATACTGACTTTCGGAGATCCTCCATCCATACCCGGCATGCCAGGCATATCGACACCGGGGAACATGCCAGGATCGTCGAACGAAGGCTCAGGCATCATCATTTCCATGACGTTGATTTCAAATTCCTTGCGGATCTCGGTAGTTTTCCCGTTGGCATCCTCGAACGCGAACAGTATCGCTCCTTTTTGCATGCCCGGATTCATCGGGATGAAAGTAGCATCAAAGTAATCGGTCCTGCCGGGCTCAAAGTTGCCCACGTAATAGCTGAGACCCTGGCCCTCGAAGTCTCCCTCGACGCTGACCATGAGGTTGTAGAGCGTTGATTTGCCCATGTTGTAGAAGTCCAGGTAAACGGATACGGGCTGCCCCACGAATGTATCGGTCATCATGCTGATGTCACTGGTCACAAGCCTCGGGCTCTGGATCACCCTTACGCTTATGGATTCTTTCGAGGTGTACGGGTTCCCTTTTTCATCCTCGTACTCAAAATTGACCGTCAGCATGTAGGATTTCTGCTCAGCATCCGGTTTTGCCTGGAGCACCAGTTCACGCTCGACGTTCCGGGTCCTTGGTATGCTTTCTATATAGAACGTGTTGCCCGATTCGGTCGGTGTGAACGTACCGTCCTCAGATAATACCGTTACCTTGATGTTGGACACGTCCACGGTCTTGTTGGTGTTGAGGAACGACATTTTCAGGCTGAATTCATCGCCGGCATTCACCGGGAAAGGATCTATCGTGTAATTGTCTATGATGATCCTCGGCACGGTCTTGCCCGCGTCATTTTCAACAAGCACGCCTATATACTGCGTCGCAGTGGATTTTTTGCCTGTTGCGTCTTCGTATTCCACGTTCAGCAAAATAGGGTAATTCTTTGAAGCGGCATCATCCGAAACAAACAGCGTATACGTGACCTTTTCCGACCTGCCGCCGCCGATTTCCCCGATATAGACCGGGTTCACCGATCTGTTGACGATCACGCCGTCGGCGCTCATCGTTACCAGGACGTTCCTTGCCGCTGAATCCCCGTTGTTTTTCAGGTTAAAGCTGACAGTGAACTCCCTGCCGGTGCCTACAGCCTCCCGCGGTGCGGAGACCTGCTCGATAGTGATGTTCGGCCTGGTGCCCCCGCCTTCTCCGGCAGGAATGAATATCCTGTTCTGCTCCGAGTACTTGTTGCCCGCCGAATCAGTGTATTCTAACGATACGGTCAGTTCATTGCTGCCCGCAGCTCCCGACCCCGGCGTCAGCAGGTCATAGGATACTGTCGTCGTGCCGTTGCCGTATATCAGGTCGATATACCTGACATCTGTGGTGTTGTGGAGGCTGTATCCGTCAGTCCTCAGTCCTCCGAGCGTAACTTTTACGTCATCGGCCCTGAGGTTTCCGAGATTTTTCAGCTTCAGTTCAAGGGTTATCACGTCCGAAGCGGCACCTGACTTTTTCACGTTTATGCTCTCGACCGTGATTATGGGACTCCTGTTGTTGTTCGCCACCCTGATATATACGGTCTCTTCGGATGTAAACTGGTTGCCGAACGCATTTTCATACTGCATCCTCAGCTTGAGCGGATGTATACCTTCGGGAGCCAGGTTGCCGATCTTGACATCGAATACTACTTCTTCCGAGTCATTCCCGTTTATGCCGGAAATGTACCGGTCCATGTCATAGTAGTTTTC
>DGEQ01000072.1:0-277 GCA_002386045.1 Hungateiclostridiaceae bacterium UBA3922
AGATGTGTATAAGAGACAGCCATGATGGTCCCCTCCCGGTCTGGAGCGAAGGCAACGTATACCTTGGCGGCGCAAAGCCCTGGAAAAAGGAAACGAAATGCCTCACCGCCGAGAACCCCGGCAAGGATGTCAAAGTTGAACTGGTGGAAAAAGACGGCGAGTACTGCCTTGAAACGAACATATACGACTTCATCGGCGATTTCAGCAGCCGGATGATCAATACCGAAGTGCTCGGCAAAGCCTTCGAGCCGGAGCAATACTTCGAAAATCCGGACGG
>DGEQ01000072.1:478-1115 GCA_002386045.1 Hungateiclostridiaceae bacterium UBA3922
TTAAGGGCGCCGGTAATGCCAGCTAAAGCATGGCGGCAGTCTTTTGAGACATTGGAAACGGTTCTTTGGGAAAGGTTCTATTGAAAAAACCTTCCGGTATTCTGTATACCGGAAGGTTTTTCAGTTTCGCCATTTGTCACAGCAGCTCAGAAGCAAATACCTGGATGCCGTGCCAGGCACCTGGATCGCTACTCAACAAGATCCGTCTCCAATACAGATTATGGTAAACACATGCCAGATAGACACATATTTATTGCGAAATCCTTCTGCATGCTATAAACACTAAAGCTCTATATCAAGAAGTATCGGGGCATGGTCCTGCCTTGGACCGGAATCGATCACTTCCGATCTGATGACCTTGTCCGCGATCCTGTTGCTGACCAGCCAGTAGTCTATTCTCCAGCCGGAGTTATTGATCTTGCTTGTCCTGACGATCTGGGACCACCATGTATATACTCCGGCGATATCACCGTGGATGTATCTGAACGTGTCAGTAAAACCTCTTGCAAGCAGATTGCTGAAGCCCTGGCGTTCCTCGTCGGTAAAGCCGGCTGACTGGCGGTTGCTGTCAGGATGGGCAAGATCCAGCTCTCTGTGGGCCACGTTGAAATCCCCTGCCGCGACCACCGGTTTTATT
>DGEQ01000072.1:1288-1904 GCA_002386045.1 Hungateiclostridiaceae bacterium UBA3922
GGGAACTTCTCCCCCAGGAACTCCATGTGCTTTTTTGACGGCCCGTCGCCAGGCAGCTTCGTCTCCTGCAAGGCAATGACATCAGGATCGTGATCCCTGATAGTATCCAACACCTTCCGCGACAGTTCGCTGCGCTCCGAAGTGCCTGTCAGTGCCGCATTCAGCGAATCGATGTTCCACGAGATGAATCTCACAGCGTTATCCTCCCCCGTATGGCTCTCTGGGGTATATGATAACATAAAAAGTGGTGCCTGGCACCACTTTCATGTCACCCTGTCCGACTGCCGTTAACAGTTTTCGTCGGCAAGGCCCTTCAGCAGTACTTTGAACCCTTTATCAAAAAATAACAGATAAATAAAAAATAACAGATAAATAAGCAAACTCATTACAAATGCTAAAATTATATGGTATAATTTAACTGTATGTATTGATTTGAATTTGGAACCAGAGTTGAGCTTTTGGAATATTTACCTAATAGAGTGTAGCTTCAGGGGACCTTTTTCGCTTATATTGCCAGGGGCGCGAAATGGCACCTCAGGCAGGGCAGCAAACATTTTTCTGCGCCTGTGTGATTACAAAGGCCGGAACCAGCAAAAAATCACGGGGACAGCAGTAC
>DGEQ01000072.1:2104-5133 GCA_002386045.1 Hungateiclostridiaceae bacterium UBA3922
ACGTTTCAGCATGCACGTTCTATGCGCTTAAGCTTCCCCTTCGACAGCCTGAACCCCGATATGTCAAGGTCGTCCATGTTTTCGACGCAAACACTGCTTCCCGTGTTCAGGTACAGGCATGCCTCTGTTATTACCGGCTCATTACGGCTGAAATCAAGTTCAGCCAGCGGAACGACGGCACCCTTCCATTTCAGCATATCGTTCACGCCGGAATCGATCTGCAGGAAGTTTCGCAAAATATTCCTGCCGTTTTCCAGATGTAGCCTGCCTTCTTCATTTATGTTCCACTCTTTGACCGTCCACACGTCAGATTCCGCCGCTTCCCTCAGAACCAGCAGGCCAAGTCCGTACCTGATTTCGCCTCCGATATGGACTTCAAGACCGTTCTCCTTCAGAAAACCTTCGGCCTTTCCGCCATCATCTCCAAGCCCCAAAAGGCCGATCCATTTCAGGTTGGCCTTGTTGCAAATGCCCTTGTCAGCCAGTTCATATTTAGGCCGGGGCAGCAGAATGTCGGTTTCGTGCAGTGACTCATCGGCAGCCGATCCCGTAAGGGGACTTATCGCAGTCGAAACAAAGGTATCGGTATATGCAAACCTGAATTCGTCCTCCGTTATGTTTTCACCAAGGAAAAGCATGCCGTTCCTGTAGGAAGGAGCAAGGATACTTACCCCGTCAAATGAGGGATAAAAGCAGGTTATCGCCGAAAACAGGTCCCGGTTTTCGTCCGGGCCGGCTCCACAGTATAGGTTGTAGCTCCTGGTCAGCGCGCCCCACATGGACTGGCCAGGAATAAACAGTTCCGTTTCAGCCATGACGCCGTAACTGGACTTTTTTATATGCATAGGTTGAATCTGCTCGAAAACAAGCCTGTACCATTTCATCTCAGCTTTCCCCATTCTGTTCCCCTGTTTCATATTCCGCTTCTTTCGCCTTGAGATGATAACGGGCATATACCAGCGTTTCTTCAAGGATTTCCCTGAAAAACAGGAGGTCATTCAAATTCTTGCTTAAGTTTATGAAATAAGCCTCATAGTCGTACACGTCATCCCTTGGTTTTTCAGCCCTGATACCAGGGAATTGGCCGGAACCCTGCCCTTGATCATCGGGTTGCTTTTGCTTCAACTTTATATCGGTATATTGCATCAACTCATTCAATTCCTTTATCAGGATATCAAAAAGGGGTTTTTCTGACTTGACATAAACATAGTATGCATAGACACCGTCATTGCACAAAACTCCCAGGGCCTTCTGGAGCTGGCTTGCTTTTATTTTTTTGCTTTCCAAAATCATACCAGCGATTTTGCTTCCGGTCTTGCATATGACGCTGTCCAGCATTTCGCGATTATTACCCATGGAATCACCGCCTTGTACAATCTTGAGCTCACCCTGTCAGCCGGAAAATGCTCCGGCATGTCACCAGGGTAAGTCCCGGTCTTTTACTGATGTTTCAGCGCAATAAAACCTTCAGCCTGCCGAATCCCCTTGTTGTCATACCGCCAATTCCAAGCGTCTCATAGTAGAAAGCCGTGCCCTCAAGAGCCTGTTTCAACTGATCACCTGAAGGCAAGTCCTTAACCCTTTCATCAACACCGCCCAGCATGCTTTTATCGTTAATCCTTATGCTCCCGTAAAAAACGGTTGCCCGGGGTATTGCCTCCGATGTGAACAGGGCTCTGTCTTTCGCTGCGCCTGTAATAGGGTCTATGGATACGGAAGTCCGTACTTCAAGGTTGGAGTTGATAATCTGCGAAATCAGGCTGTCCGACACGATGCAGACATCTTTCACGCCGATGCCGAACTTATTCAGCAACTCCTTGAATTCCGGCGATGAACCTGCTCCCGGGAGTTCATTTTCTGCCCTGTACGGCAGGTTCAGCCATCCCAGGTTGAACCAGCCTTCATCCTTGTTGGTTGCTTTTTTATGCAGAATTATTGTATCGCCGTTACCGAAACCATCCCTGAACCTGTCAGCATCATCCGGCAACAGGCCGGCATCCTGCAGTATCATGGGAGAAGTTATCCACTTCGGCCCGACCCGGCTGTAAACCGGGAACAACAGAATGTTCAGGTCGCTGAAAAAGAGCATGCCCTGCCAGGATTCAGTATTCTTGGAATAGCCGAACCCCTTGCATACTATGCAGCATCCGCAATGCCCGGTCTCACTGATATTGTCGTCAGAGCAGGTACCTGTCTGCGGGGATTCATCCTGGCCCGCGCACTTTATTGCCGCATACCGGTTGCCTTTATAAAATATCCAGTTATCCCTGTCCTGCACGTCCTCACGGGCATCGGCCATGTTCTGCTCCTCATATACGTTTCCGTTCTTGCTTTCATGACTGGTTCTGAATAAGCCATGTATATCCGGGACCACTTTCCTTGCCGCACGGCTAACCCTGAATTCATCCCTGAACTGGCTTTGCAGGTATAATGCAACGTAGTACCTCCATGTGCCGGCAAGGCTGGAGCCGGGTATCTTGGGAATCCTCGTGACAGGATCCCGTACAATGGTATTGTCCACCCTGCCTATGGTATAGCCGCCGGTCCCTATGTATACCGGGTCAGTTGCCATTGCCCAGGTTTTCAGGTTCATACTTGATACACCCATTTCTATACCTCCCAGACTTTTATCCGATCAAGAAATGCAATCCGGTTTATAAAACCTGTTTGCAACTGCTCAATTTACAGTTGCTTGAGCGCTTTATGCCAGAATTCAAAAATATCAAAGAACAGAACGGCTATCCACCTGGTCTCATCTGTGTTTTTGCTCTTCAGGTCCTCAAAACCTGAAATCTTCAGCATACTGAATAACTTGTCCCTGAAACCGGCATTTTTCGCGACGATTTTCCCGAAAGTGTTCCTGATCAGTGAAACCAGGAAAAGCCTGAAGCTTTCGGCGTTACGCTCATCGTTGCCGATCTCCCATCTTTCATACTTGTCGTAAAGCATTGATATGAAGTTGTGGAACTGCGATGCGGTAATCTTGTCGGAAGCCTGTTCCCCTCCTGTTATAAACTGCCCGAAATCCA
>DGEQ01000072.1:5313-6593 GCA_002386045.1 Hungateiclostridiaceae bacterium UBA3922
GTAAAAGATATCGTTCCGTCGTGTATTGGTATCCATGAATTCGAAATCGAATGTGTTGGGATAATAAAGCAATTTTTCATCATCACCGGTAGCATAAAGGAACCTCAGCCGCCTCGGACTGGAATTTTCCGGGTTAAGGAAAAAATCGTAATAATCGGCAGCACTTTCTGCAGGACTTGCATCGGTGCCCAGACCAGCACATGCACCGGTGTACAGTCCGGCACATGTACCGGCATGCGTGTCCAAGCCCTCAGCTTCATCCGCCATTTCATAAAGCAGGTAGAACCTGCCGGCGCCCTCGGAATCCTCGATGCTCAAAGCTTCCGGTCTGCCGGGCAAAGCTGCATGGCTGTCAGTCAGATCTTCCGGGACGCCCGGTGAAAAACCGGTGATGTCCGGTACAATTCCCTGTCTGTCCAGTACCTGCTTCAGATACCTTGCACTGATCTCTTTCTGCAGGTGCTCCTTTTCCACGTTGTCGTGCCTTATTTTCCTCAAAGCTTTTATGCCCACGTACAAAGGCTTTCTGTAATTCTGTATCACAATACCGGTATGCAGCCGCAGCTTTCCGTATGCAAACCTGAAATTCTCCATGTACAAGCTGCTTATGCTGCGTATAAGGTTCGGCACGTATTCAGCTGGGATAATAAACTGCCAACTGACAGGTGTCGGATCGATTATGGAGAAATACGGTTCATAGGGCTGAACGACAGCATCACGTCTCAATAGCATGATAGATTCCCCGGAAGTGGGATCGTCACAGGGCTTCAACACAAACTCATCCTTACCCTGCGGGGCAGGGGATATCATATAGATTTTGCCTTCCGCAGCTATAAATAGCAGTTCACCATCGCAGTATTCGCGGAAATGGACTTTATCGTTCCATGCAATGTCCCCATTTCGCTTACAGTTTTCATTTTCCCCGCATGCTAGTCCGGCACCATTGTACAGCGGATCATCCCACACCAGGCGCCTGCATCGTGTATCCTCCATTCCCGCCAGTTCTGTTATCCGTTTTTCCATGTCGATAAAAAATCCCTTCGTTGTTTCCCATATCCTGCGGAGCCTTGCAGGCGATGGGTTTTTGCGGAGTATGAACTGGAGCAGCAATGCTGAGAATAAATCAATATCATCCCTTGTCCAGTCCTTCCACAGTATCTTCCGGGCGTCCCAGTCGATTACTTTCCCCAGGCTGCTGTTCCTTACGAAGGCCTCCCATTCATTTCCCATTATCGAACCGAAAAACACCTGCCGAATCCAATCGTCAAAGGATTCGCCAT
>DGEQ01000044.1:0-1559 GCA_002386045.1 Hungateiclostridiaceae bacterium UBA3922
GATAAGTGCAGTTTCTGGTTCGTTTTCATTATAGCCGAACGAGTAATTTACACACAAATTAGGACTTGAGCAGTCGGGGACAGTTCTCAACTTTTCAGCAAAGGCCTGACATTGCCCGGGAAACCGCACCATTGACCTACAAAATGAAACAGTGCCTTTCCAGTGATCGTAAACAAGCGGGAGTGACAGCTGCGATCCAGGAATGTGGGATTTCCTTCCTTTTATATTAATGCACCGCTTATAATAATGCACCGCACTGTTTGAACAATAAACCGGACGGCTTAATTGATAAGATGAGCCGTCCAATGCCAAAAAGGTGAGAACTGTCCCCAAAAAAACTTTCACAACAGCCTGTTTTCTGTTATAGTAATAGTTGCATTGCCACAATCGATGCAGCAATATAATAATAAAGAATAAACGAGGGAGTTGATAAGGATGCTCGAACTGGAACAGTTCAAACTGGAAATCGAGAGCCTGGGCGAAGATATAAAGGAAATGGGGGCTTCTCTTTGACATCGCCAGGCTGAAACTCGAAATTGAAGAACTGGAAAACAAAGCTGCAGAACCGGATTTCTGGAATGATATCGAAAATTCCCAGAAGGTGCTGCAGAGGACGAAGGTTTTGAAGGCAAAAGTCGAAACCTACGAAAAGCTCCTTTCGGATCTCGAGGATCTCAAGGTCCTCAATGAACTGGGCATCGAAGAGCAGGATGAGTCAGTCATACCGGAAGTGAAGCAGGAGTTGGAGAGGCTGAAAGATGCATATGGCAAGCTCAAGCTCGAAACGCTGCTCAACGGCCTGTACGACAGGAACAACGCCATCATGACGCTGCATGCGGGAGCAGGCGGCACGGAAGCGCAGGATTGGGTGCAGATGCTGCTGAGGATGTATACCCGCTGGGCCGAAGACCATGATTATGAGGTCAGGACACTGGATTACCTCGACGGCGACGAAGCCGGGATCAAGAGCGTCACGATACAGATAATCGGGGAGAACGCGTACGGGTACCTCCGCTCGGAAAAAGGTGTACACCGCCTCGTGAGGATATCGCCGTTCGACGCGTCGGGCAGGAGGCACACGTCATTCGCTTCAGTTGACGTAATGCCCGAGCTTGACGATGAGATCGAAGTGGAGATACGGCCTGAAGACCTGAAAATCGACACTTACAGGTCCAGCGGCGCTGGCGGCCAGCACGTCAACAAGACGGAATCGGCGGTCAGGATAACCCACATCCCGACAGGCATAGTGGTATCGTGCCAGAATGAGCGGTCCCAGATACAGAACAGAGAGACCGCCATGAAAATGCTCAAGGCAAAGCTGCTGGAACTGAAAGAACGTGAGCAGAAGGAGAAGATAGAGGATCTCAAGGGCGTCCAGATGGACATCGCCTGGGGCAGCCAGATAAGGTCGTATGTATTCTGCCCTTACACCATGGTGAAAGACCACAGGACCAATTACGAGACCGGCGACGTGCAGGCGGTGATGGACGGCGACCTTGATAAATTCATACATGCATTCCTTTCAATGAAGAAGTAAGCGAGACTGCGGGAAGATTAGG
>DGEQ01000044.1:1728-9595 GCA_002386045.1 Hungateiclostridiaceae bacterium UBA3922
GCGGAAAGAGCGGCGGGATCGCGCAAAGCAAGCAAAATCACGGGAATGCAAACGTGACGGCGAAAAACCAAGCGTGATTACGGAAAAACAAGCGTGGTGGCGGGAAATGCAGGCAGGATGCCGATAAGGCATCCCCTCTGCTTCAGAGGTATCGGAACATGGTTTACAACAAGTTTTCGGAATACCTTAAAAAAAGATACGGTACAAAAGTCTACAAGCTGCCTGTCAGCCTTGGCACAACATGCCCCAACAGGGACGGCACTTTGCGGCCGGACCTGAACGCTGAAGCCGTTGGCATTGCCCATACCCCATGTAACAACAGGGACGTTGCTTTGCAGCCGGATTCGAACGGCTTCGGCAGTGCAGGGACAAGTGCAGATGCTACCGTGGACGCAGAGATATGTGCTGCAACAGGTGCGGGCACAAATGACCATTATCATGACGCCATCGCCGATGACGGAGCATGCAGCGGCTGCATTTTCTGTGGCATCGAAGGTTCAGGCTTCGAAACGCTGCCGCCGGAAAACAGCATCAGGGAGCAGCTTGAGGCCAATAAACGCTACATCGGCAAGAAATACGGCGCCGAAAAATTCATCGCATATTTCCAGAATTATTCGAACACCTATATCGCTTTCGACAGGTTCTCAAAGGCCATGAACGAAGCATGTATCGAAGGGATAGTCGCCCTGTACATCGGCACAAGGCCTGACTGCATCGACGACAGGCGCGTAGACTTCCTCAGGCAACTGAAGGAAGAAAAGGGCGTCGACATAGTCATCGAACTCGGGCTGCAGTCGGTCAACCACCACACCCTTCGGTGGCTCAACAGGAGGCATGGCCTGGCCGAGTTCATCGACGCGGTGCTTCGCATAAAAAGGGCCGGACTTGAAGTCTGCGTCCATATGATAAACGACCTGCCTGCTGATGATATCTACGACGTCATCGAAGCTGCAAAAGTACTATCCGCTCTTGGAACGGACCAGGTCAAGTGCCACTCACTGTACATACTCGAAAACACCGTGCTGGGCAAAGCTTACAAAGAAGGCCGGTTCAAGCCGCTCAGCATGGAAGAGTTCATCGAGAGGACCGTCAGTTTTCTCGAATACCTGGACCCGGATATCGTGGTCCAGCGCCTTATCGGAAGGTCCCCTACCGGGAGGTCTCTTTTCTGCAACTGGTATACAAGCTGGTGGAAGATCCATGACATGATAGTCGAAAAAATGGTGAGAGAAGGGCGGTACCAGGGCAGGCACTTTGACTATCTCAACGGCCGTGCGCTGAGGCATTTCAGGGATACGTGACGGCAGGCGCTGAAAAACGGGGCACACTGGCGTACAGGACATTGGAACATAGAACACCGAGATGCAGAACATCGGAACGCCAGGCATCGGCAACAGAACACATACAGAAAACCGGGATACAGAAGATCAGAATGCGTAATGCCTGAACACAGAGCATCAGGAATCGAAGCATCGGGATACAGGACATCGGAAAACCTAACACCAGCATACAGGACACGTGGATGGACACCAGGAACAGGACATCGGAAAACCGAACGCCAGCATACAGGACACCTGGATGGACACCAGGATAGAGGAACGCTGGTCATCGGGATCAAAACGCTGGAACGCCAGACATCGGAACGCTGGTCATCGGAATCAGAACGCCGGAACACAGAACATCGGGATATAAAACACCGGAACACGGGCATCGGAAGGACAGAAGCACTGAGATGCCGAACACCAGGATCACCGGCATAAGGGTACATCCTGGAGCAGGATATCCGTCAGGATCGATCACCTGGGTAGGAGAGTGTATCAAGTGGAATACCTGAAGAACATTATCAAGGGTGTCATTATCGGGATCAGCATGATGGTGCCGGGCGTCAGCGGCGGGACCATGGCGATAGTGCTCGGGATATATGACAGGCTGGTCCACAGCGTGGCGACGATTTTCAAGGATTTCAAAAACAACCTGCTGTTCCTTGTCCAGGTCGGGACAGGGGGAGCAGCCGGTGTGCTGATATTCAGCCGCCTGATGGAAGGAGCGATGACCGCATATCCGCATATCATGCGGTTCCTGATAATGGGCATCATCATAGGCGGGCTGCCGCTGCTCTTCAAAAAGGCGGCGGAGAGCAGGACGACTGTGCCTGTGGGCGAAACGGATGTGGATGGGATAAAATCTGCCGGGCGTTCGGGCGAAAAAGGTGTAAAAATGAGAAGGACCACTGCGCCCGCAGGCAAAGCAGGCGCAGGCACAGAAAAGAGCAGTACCAATATGCCTGCAGACAAAGCAGGCACAGAAAAAAGCAAAGCCGCCGCTCAGCCTGCGGTGAGCCACGCCTCCGACTACATATTCCTCCTGCTCGGTGCAGCCATAGTGCTGCTTATGTCGCTGGAGCCCGAATCCATGACAGGCATGGCAACTGACGGCAGCCTGGTGAGCTATATATTCCTGCTGATCTCGGGACTCATCATCGCAGTCGGGGTCGTGCTCCCGGGCATCAGCTGGTCGTTCATGCTGCTGGTGCTGGGCATGTACGAGATCACGCTCAACGCCATCAACACGTTCAACGTCCCATTCCTTATACCCCTCGGCATCGGCATGGCCCTTGGTATATTCGGCACTGCAAAAGCCGTCGAAAGATTCCTGCAAAAATATCCACGCAGGACGTACATGCTTATAATCGGCTTCGTGGCAGGTTCCCTCCTGGAAGTATTCCCGGGCATCCCCCGGGGCTGGCAGATCCCGGTGTCCGCGGCGGCCTTCATCGCTGGTTTCGCGGCTATCTTCTTCCTCGGCAAAAAGGGATTTGCTGAATAAAGTCACGAATAATGGTGATTATACGAATATTACAAAAGAAAACACTGAAAACGTTCGTGTTTTGTGTTTTTATTGGTTGACAAAATGAGTTCTCATTTGATAGTATTAGAAGCGTGAAAGGCACATCAGGACAACGGCGTGAAACGCTTGAAATATAAAGGTCCGGGGGACCTTGGCCATATGAACGTTAAAGGCAGACAGTTTCATTTTTGCGTAAGCACAATGTACCAACCCAGTATAATCGAGGAATCAAGGCACGAACATTTGCGTCTGGCGGTACAGGCTTGACCGGACGTGCCGAACGTCCGTTAAGTAATTATCTCTTAAATCTCATGGGAGGGAAATTCTATGTTGGACAAGCTGTTCGGACTCAAGGCTCAGGGTACGAATGTCAGGACAGAGATTGTCGCAGGCATAACCACATTCATGACCATGGCCTACATCATCTTTGTCAACCCGAGTATACTGAGCGAGACAGGCATGGACTGGGGCGCCGTGTTTGTGGCAACTATCCTGGCTGCCGCCATCGCAACGTTCATCATGGCTTTCGTGGCAAACGTACCGTATGCACAGGCACCCGGAATGGGGCTCAATGCCATGTTCACCTACGTGGTATGCCTCGGGATGGGGATCCCTTGGCAGCAGGCATTGGCCATCGTATTCATCTGCGGTATCATCAACATCATCATCACTGTTACGAAACTCAGAAAGATGATCATCTATGCGATTCCGAAATCCCTGCAGTACGCTATAAGCGGTGGTATCGGGCTGTTCATCGCTTATATCGGACTGATAGGCGGCCACATCCTCAGCTTTACGCCCCAGGGTGAAGCGGGACCGACCGGCGCGTACAGCAGTGTAGTACCTGAAATCGTGAAATTCAGCAGCCCTGATTCCATCCTGACGATCATCGGGCTGGTCATCATAGTCGTACTGATGCTCCTCAAGGTCAAGGGAGCTATCCTCATCGGCATCATCGCAACGACACTGATAGGGATACCGATGGGAGTAACGCAGTTGCCGACTTTCGATTCATTCCTTCCGCCGAGCCTTTCGCCGACGTTCTTCAAGCTCGACATCGCGGGACTGTTCAGTGATTCTACGCAGATATTCAGGATCCTTGCCCTCATACTGACATTCAGTCTTGCAGACACGTTCGACACGATCGGCACATTCCTCGGAACCGGAAGGAAAACCGGCATATTCGACCAGTTGGACGAAGAAGCGCTCCGCCAGGGCAAGGGATTCTCGTCCAGGCTTGACAGGGCACTGTTCGCCGACGCAACGGCAACATCCATAGGTGCGCTGCTCGGAACCAGCAACACGACCACTTACGTTGAAAGTGCGGCCGGTATAGCAGTTGGCGGCAAGACCGGACTGACTTCGGCAACAGTCGGTGTACTGTTCCTGCTGTCGCTCTTCCTCTCGCCTATAGCCGCGATGGTTCCTTCGGCAGCAACATCCGCAGCCCTCATAATCGTTGGTATACTGATGGCTGAATCCTTCGGGAAGATAGCATGGGAGGAACTCGAAGAAGCAATACCGGCATTCTTTACGGCAGTGATCATGCCCCTGGCATACAGCATCACGACCGGTATTTCGGTAGGATTCGTCTTCTACTGCCTTACCAAGATCTGCTCGAAGAAGGCAAAAGAAGTGCACCCGATCATGTATATCGTCACGGTGATCTTCCTGATAGATTACCTTATCAAGGCACTGTGACCGCGATAAAAATGCAGTTCAATGGAGAAGTCCGTCATAACAGGCGGACTTCTTTAGCATAGAAGAGGCTTTTGTAATAAAATATACTTGTGGCTGAAAATGCAGGCAGACTGACAGGCTGCCGAAAGGTAAAAAGTAAACAGCGAACAGGCATACGACAAGCATGTTAGTATTACCGGGGAGGAAGCAACTATGGCAACGATTTCGGAAAAAGGCACGAAAAAAGGGCCGAAAGCTGCGTTGGTAATGGGCAGCGACTCTGATTATCCTGTCATGAAAGACTGCATCAAAACACTGAAGGATTTCGGGGTCGAAACGGAAGTATTGGTCTGTTCGGCACACCGCACTCCGGACAAGGCTGCCCGCTTCGCATCTGAGGCCGAGGCCGACGGAATAGAAGTAATAATAGCTGCCGCAGGGAAAGCTGCGCACCTTCCGGGAGTCCTTGCGGCATACACGCCGCTGCCGGTCATAGGCGTACCGGTGAGATCCTCGACGATGGACGGGCTCGACTCACTGCTATCCATCGTACAGATGCCGCCGGGGATACCCGTCGCTACGGTTGCGGTCGACGGCGCCGTAAACGCCGCGCTGCTGGCGGTCCAGGTGCTGTCGGTCGCGCATCCTGAACTGCGCGAAAAAATGAGGCAGTACAAGGCCGAACTGGTACGGAAGGTTGAGCAGCGAAACGCTGAGGTGCAGAAAAAGTTGCAGGAGGATGGTTTCAGATGATCGACTACAAATCGGCCGGTGTTGATGTGGAAGCCGGTTATGAGGCCGTGAAGCTCATGAAGGACGACGTCAGGCGCACTTACAGGCCGGAAGTCCTTACTGACATCGGAGGATTCGGCGGGCTGTTCGCACTGGCCAGGGACAAGTACGAGGAACCGGTGCTGGTCTCGGGCACTGATGGTGTGGGGACGAAGCTGAAGATCGCGTTCGTAATGGACAAGCATGACACGATAGGTATCGATGCCGTAGCGATGTGCGTCAACGATATCGTGTGCTCGGGCGCTGAACCGCTGTTTTTCCTCGATTATATCGCCTGCGGCAAAAACAAGCCTGAAAGGATCGCGCAGATAGTAAAAGGAGTTGCCGACGGCTGTGTCATGGCGGGCTGTGCGCTCATAGGAGGCGAAACCGCCGAGATGCCCGGCTTTTACCCGGAGGACGAATATGACCTGGCCGGTTTTGCAGTTGGCATAGTTGACAGAAAGAAGATGATCGACGGGAGCAGTATAAAGGAAGGAGACAGGCTGGTCGGCCTGGCATCCTCCGGCCTGCACAGCAACGGCTACTCGCTGGTCAGGAAGCTCCTGAACCCCAACAGGGAGAAACTGAGCGAACATATCGGGATGCTCGACTCGACCCTGGGAGAGGAACTCCTGAAACCGACCAGGATCTACGTAAAATCCATACTTGCAGCAAAGGAAAGGTTCAATATAAAAGGCATCGCGCACATCACCGGGGGCGGGTTCATCGAAAACATCCCGAGGATGATCCCGGACGGTCTGCGGGCAAGGATACATATCGGCACATGGCCCATACAGCCGATATTCTCGCTGCTCCAGGAACTCGGCAAGATCACCGTGGAGAGCATCTACAACACGTTCAACATGGGCATCGGCATGGTGCTCGCCGTCGATCCGGGTGAGGCTGACGGCATCGTCGGTTATCTCGAATCGCTCGGAGAGAAGGCATATATCATCGGAGAGATAGTCAGCGGCGAAAAGGGCGTTGAACTGTGCGGACCCGGGAATGCAGCAAGCGTGGCGGCAGATATGCCCGAAGCCGATGAAGAAGCGGGATATGGCGGTTCGGGTGAAGGCAGCCCGGAATGAGACATATAACGTTTCCTGAATAAAACTGAAAGGCTGGATCTGGAGAATGTTCAAGCTCGGAGTGATGGTGTCCGGCGGCGGCACCAACCTGCAGGCCATAATAGACAAAATAAAAAGCGGTTACCTTGAAGGCTGCAGCATAGCTACTGTCGTTTCCAGCAGGAAGGACGCATACGCGCTGGAGCGGGCGAAGCAGAACGACATTCCCGCCGTATGCATATCGAAAAAAAACTACGCCTCGGAAGAAGACTACGACAGGGCGCTTATAGAACATTTCGGACGCTATGATGTGGACCTCGTCGTCCTGGCAGGCTTCCTTTCGATGCTTGGCAAAAACTTCATCGATACTTACAGGAACCGGATCATCAACGTCCATCCGTCATTGATCCCGGCATTCTGCGGCAAAGGGCATTACGGCATCATACCGCACCAGAAAGCGCTTGAATACGGCGTCAAGGTGACGGGTGCGACCGTACACTTTGTCGATTACGAATACGACAGCGGCCCTATCATACTGCAGAAAGCCGTTGAAGTCATGGACGATGACACTCCCGAATCGCTGCAGCTTAGAGTCATGCAGCAGGCGGAGTGGGAACTGCTGCCGAAGGCGATAAAGCTGTTCATGGAAGGAAGGCTCGTTGTCGAAGGCAGGAAGGTCAGGATCATCTGAGAGATACGCGCAATCCGTCGGCCGGAACTGTGCTGCCCGACGACAGGATTTGTGCAGCTCGCCGTCCGGACCTGGGCGGTGCGCCGTCCGGATCCACACGGCTCGAAGGCCGGATCTGAGCGGTCCAACGTCCGGGTTGCACAGCCGACAGCCGAAGGAGTCATGCGCAAAAGAGATATCTGCGGTTCCCCGGCTCAAAGGAATATGAGCAGTCCGTCGGATTTACCTGAGCCGCGGGCTCACTGAAGCAAGATGTATATGGATCATATATATAAAGGAAGGGAAATGGAATGATAAAACGTGTATTGATCAGCGTATCGGACAAGACCGGCGTTGTTGAGCTGGCAAAGGCTCTTGCCGGGCGCGGGGTCGAGATTATATCGACAGGAGGGACATTCAAAACGCTTTCGGCGGCAGGCATCGATGTCATCAACATCTCCGACATCACGGGCTTCCCGGAATGCCTCGACGGCAGGGTCAAGACGCTGCATCCGAAAGTGCACGCGGGGATACTGGCCATACGCGGCAACGAGGACCACATGAAACAGCTGCAGGAACTGGGTATCGGAACGATAGACATGGTGGTCATCAACCTTTATCCTTTCAAACAGACGATACTCAAAGAAGGCGTCACGCTTGAGGAAGCCATCGAAAACATAGACATAGGCGGACCAACGATGCTCAGAGCTGCTGCAAAGAATCACCAGGACGTGGTTGTCGTAGTGGATCCTGCGGATTATCCAAAGGTACTCGAAGAGATCGAGGCGACAGGTGATGTGTCGCTGGAAACGAAATTCAGGCTGGCATA
>DGEQ01000054.1:0-593 GCA_002386045.1 Hungateiclostridiaceae bacterium UBA3922
GATATAATCCCTTTATGGGTTGCCGATATGGATTTCCCGGCCCCGCCGGAGGTACTGGACGCGCTGGTTGAGAAAAGCCGCCATGGCATTTTCGGCTACAGCGATGCTATAGGCGATGATTACTTCAACGCACTGGCCGACTGGTACGCCGGCCGGTTCAACTGGCACCTTTCCCCCCAATGGCTCGTGAAGACCCCCGGCGTCGTTTTCGCCATCTGCACCGCGATCCGCGCGCTGACAAATGAAGGCGACGCGGTCCTGATCCAGGAGCCTGTCTATTATCCTTTTGCCGGTTCCGTCCGCGCAAATGACCGCAAACTGGTAGTCAACGAACTGGTATATCGCGACGGCAGGTATTACATAGATTTTGACGATTTTGAAAATAAAATAGCGAAGAACAGGGTAAAGCTGTTTATCCTCTGCAGTCCCCATAACCCGGTCGGGCGTGTCTGGACGCAGGAAGAGCTTGTCGCAATGGGTGAAATATGCCTGAAATACGGCGTCAAAGTGGTTGCGGATGAGATCCATGCCGATTTCGTCTACCCCGGATACCGCCACCATGTTTTCGAAACTGTCAGGCCGGAGTTTGCCGA
>DGEQ01000054.1:884-1369 GCA_002386045.1 Hungateiclostridiaceae bacterium UBA3922
TACAGGTATGGGGCAAAATGGCTGGAGGACCTGGTAGACTATCTCTCATCGAACCTTGACCTCCTCCGGGACTTCCTCGGACAGGAACTCCCGTTCATCCGGCTTGTGGAGCCCGAGGGCACTTACCTTGTATGGCTGGATTTCAGGGAACTTGGCCTTCCGGACAAGGAACTCAGCGACCTGCTGATCCACAAGGCACGCCTGTGGCTGAATGCCGGACCCATGTTCGGCGCGGGCGGTGAAGGCTTCCAGCGCATAAATATCGGGTGCCCCGCAGCCATCCTGCAAAAAGCGCTGGAGAGGCTGAAAAAAGCTTTCCACTGAAAGTCTGCTTTCCGAAAAAATCTGATCCACGGACTTATCATCCATGGATCAGCCACTGTTTGCTTTGCCTGCACTATATGTCAAAAACCACAGTTCCTATACCCTGAACCTCTGTACTATCGACTGGAGCCTTTGCGCCAGTTCTGACAGGCTTTCGCTTG
>DGEQ01000054.1:1605-11579 GCA_002386045.1 Hungateiclostridiaceae bacterium UBA3922
TGCAGCGTTTCGATTATGTCATCTTTCAGTCTTCCTATCTCATGCGCGAAGGAAGTAAGCTGTTCGACCACCTGTATCGCATCATTCATGGCCTGGGCGATCATCTCGTATCTCTCTTTGCTCCTGGCTACGCTCTGCGCCTGCTCCGACGTTATCACGGCTACTCTTTCCATCGTCCTGACCGCATTCTGTGCATTGGACCGCAGTTCATTCACGACACTGTCTATTTCCTTTGTATAGATCGCGCACTCTTCCGCCAGTTTCTTGATCTCATCAGCGACCACCGCAAAGCCTTTGCCTGATTCTCCGGCCCTGGCCGCCTCTATGGCGGCATTTAGCGCCAGCATGTTTGTCTGGTCCGCAATGGATGCTATCACGCTGCTCGCCTGGCTGATTTTTTCTGAACTCTCATGGGTTTTGAGGATGACGTCATGTATCTCCTTTGCCGCGCTGCCGCTTTCATCCGTTACCCTGATGAGTTCGTCGATCTCCAGCAGCCCGTCGCTGACGACCTCTTTTACCTTGTTCGAAGCAGTATTCAGACTGTCTACGCAGTCAAGATCCTTTTCGATCGCTTCGCCGAGAAGGATTGCCTTCGATGTCCCGTCCTGAACGCTTTCAGCCTGATCCGAGGCACCTCTTGCGATCTCATCCACGGCACTGGCGACTTCCTGGGCAGTCGAAGCTGCCTGCTGTATCGATGCATTCATCTCCTCGGAGGCTGCAGCCACCTGTTCCGCTGAATTGCTGATTTCGCCAATGATGCTCCTGAGGCTGTCGGTTATGGTTTGCATCGCGACAGACAGCCTTCCTGTCTCGTCCTTTCTCATCAGGTTTTTCTTCGGCACATCCCGTGTAATGTCCAGTGCCGCTATTATCTCCGAATGTTTCGCAGCCTCGGTGACCGGTCCGGCTATCGAATTCCCGATAAAGTATACCACTGCTATGCTTGCCAGCAGAATGACCGTCGCGGCGATAAAGACGGTCCTCTGGAGTTCGGGTATCGAATCCAGTACCTCCGCCTTGTTCGCTGTGACCACTATGGTCCAGTCTGTCCCTTCTACAGGCATGAATGCATTGTACATTTCCCTGCCCTCGAAAGAATAGCTGCTCACTCCTGCTTTTTCATGCAGGATCTTTTCGAACTCAGCAGCCACAGACGCCAGGGATCCGTCGTTTATGACTTCTTCAATGGGGTTCCACTGGTCCATGACCCTTTCCTTGTCGGGATGGGCAACTACCGTACCCCTGCCGTTTATCATGTAGGCATAACCCTTGTCTCCAAAACCGATCCCGTCCGTAATGTCGCTCAATGCATTGCCGTCCCTGCGTCCGACCAGGACCCCGACGGCTTTGCCGTCCTTTTCTATCGGTACGGCATACATGAGGACCACCTCGCCGGTAACACGGCTCACCAGCAGATCCGATACGTTCTTTTCACCGGCAAAGGCTTTCTTTATGTACTCCCTGTCACCCAACTGGCTGGTCGATCCGTCGGTGTAATTTGCAACGCCGTCAGGGCCAACGACCCCGATGTCGATAAAACCGGTTTTAGCTACCTGCCTTTGCAGCACTGTCTTCTGGATATTCCAGTCCATGCCCTGGATATCCTCACTCATCGCGATCATTTCCAAGGTCCTCATCTGGGTCTGTATCCTGCTCTCAGTCAGCCGGGCTGCTTCGGCAGCCATCGCGTAAAGCGCCTTCTCGGTATCCCTGGTAAGGGCCCGGGTGGCTATCCGGACTGATATGATCCCAAGTACGGCCGATGAAATCGCAACTACAGCAGAGAAACAGATGATAAGCTTCGTTTTGATACTCCTCATAAATTGCTCCTTTCTTGCCGGATGATATTACAATAAACGGCGCGTTGGATGCCGTCGAAAATAAAAAATATGCAGATATTATATAATATTTTGCACATCGGATTGAAGCAATCTGCTTCCAGGGCATGTCCGAAACCGCCGTCTTCGTTCTGGTATTCTGCGAGTGCTGACAATACTGCCTCCCTGCTCCCGTTTTCGAACAGGTATGCGAACCGCGCCCTGTCTATGGGCCTTGCGTTCAGGCATATCCATTTCCTTGCCCTTTCAAATATCCCGTTTGCAATCCTGGTTTCCCTCCATACCTTTTTTTACCGGGCAATGTATCAAAAACCATTGTTTTCTGTTACATCGGACTTCAGTTTGTGTTACAATAAAAATGCCCGTCCCTGCCTGGTATTAACATTATACTGCAACCGAAGGCATATATAAAGAGTGCGGGCTGAATCAGCCATTGTCGGCAAATCTGGACAGAAAGAGGAGAATGTATGGATGTAAGGATCATTGATCTGTTTGATTTGAACGAATGCTTGGCAAGGGATATTTTCGACGGCCTGGAATATCCATGGGAAGCACTGCCGAAGATAAAAACGTTCCTCCCGGAGTTTGCGAAAACGTTGCCTGCAGATTTCGAGCAGATAAGCGAGAATGTCTGGGTCGGCAAAGGTACGACGATCGAAAAGACGGTAACGATAAAGGGTCCGGCTATCATCGGGTATAACTGCGAATTAAGGCACTGCGCTTACATAAGGGAAAACGTGATCATAGGCAACGAATGCGTCATCGGCAACTCCACCGAGCTTAAGAACGCGCTTCTTTTCAACAAGGTACAGGTGCCGCATTTCAACTACGTGGGCGATTCCATCCTCGGCTGCAAGGCACATACGGGCGCCGGTGTTATCTGCTCGAACCTGAAATCCTACGGCACTCAGGTCAAGGTGACAGACGGCACCAGGTCGATAGAAACGGGCCTGAGAAAATTCGGCGCGATAATAGGCGACAACTCGGAAATCGGCTGCAACAGCGTGCTGAACCCGGGGACCGTGATAGGCAAAAACTGCATCGTCTACCCGTTGACATGCGTCAGGGGGTATGTGCCGTCAAACCATGTGCTGAAAAACAACGGCGTGATGGTGATCAGGACATGACCCGGTCCAGGGGGCATAAACCGATCCAGGCAAATGACCCGATTAAGGCGCATGACCCGGTCAAGTGAAATGACCTTGCTCAAGCCCACAACCCGGTCAAGTGAAAAACATCTTTCAGGCTCATAACCCGGTCCACATGAAGAAGCCCCGGCTGGATGTACTGTCCGGGGCTTTGGTGTTTGTTTCCTTCCCTTCGTTTTCCGGCTATCCCGGTCAGCCGAGCCGTTCCTCGATCACGGCGACCAGTTCCGATGCCCTTTTTTCTATGTATTCCCTGTCCTTGCCTTCTATCATGACGCGCACGAGCGGTTCCGTGCCCGAAGGCCTGATCAGTACCCTGCCTTCCCCTTTGAACTCGTCTTCAAGTTCACAGCAGAGTTTTGCGACCAGTTCGTCCTCCAGGTACCTGTGCTTGTTTTCGTTTTTGACCCTCGCATTCTTCAGGACCTGCGGCAGTACCTGCATCACGCCTGCCAGGTCAGACAGCCTGCGGCCTGTCGACTTCATCACGTTCAGGAGCTGAAGCGCTGTCAACAGGCCGTCGCCGGTGGTGTTGTACTTCAGGAAGATTATGTGCCCGGACTGCTCGCCGCCCAGCACGTATCCCTTGTCCAGCATCTCCTCGAGCACATACCTGTCGCCAACCTTCGTTTTGACAAGCTTCAGGCCATTTTCGCGGGCCATCATGTCCATGCCGATGTTGCTCATTACCGTGACCACTATCGTATCGTCGGCAAGCTGCCCCGCTTTTTTCAGTTCCAGTCCGATTATCGACATTATTCTGTCGCCGTCCACCAGTTCGCCGTTTTCGTCAACGGCCAGCACCCTGTCCGCATCTCCGTCAAATGCAAGGCCGACGTCGGCCCCGCACTCTTTCACGTATTCCATGAGCTGCGACATGTGGGTAGAACCACAGTCGCGGTTTATGTTCGTTCCGTCCGGGCAGTCATTTATCGCGAAGACCTGCGCTCCGAGTTCCTCGAACAATGCCGGGGCTGCCCTGTAGGATGCGCCGTTGGCGCAGTCCACTGCTATTTTCAGGCCTTTCAGGTCGTGATCTATGGTGCTTTTCAGGAAGTCCACATAGTCACGCAAGGTGTTTTCAGCCGTCTTTTTCCTGCCCACCCCGGCTCCTGACGGGAGCATCCTGCTGTCGAACCCGTTCTTTACGATCTCTTCTATCTTGTCTTCCGTCGCATCGGGCAGCTTGTATCCCTTAGAATCGAAAAACTTGATGCCATTGAATTCGAATGGATTATGTGAAGCCGAGATGACCACTCCTGCATCAGCCTTGTAATACCGCGTAAGGTATGCCACTGCGGGTGTCGGTATAACACCGAGGCAGACCGCTTCTGCCCCGACGGAGCAGATACCGGCCACCAGCGCCGATTCGAGCATGCCTCCGGATATCCTCGTGTCCATCCCGACCAGTATCCTGGGAGTATGCTGCGTTTCAGCCGTAAGTACGTATGCTCCTGCCTGCCCGAGCTTATATACGAGCTCCGCTGTGAGTTCCGTGTTCGCTATCCCTCTTACGCCATCTGTTCCAAAAAGCCTCGCCATACATTTCCCCCTGGTGTAAAGAATAGAAAGTGAAGCACTCCATAATAATGCAACCTGTGCTCTCAGTTCAATACTCTACTTCAATTTTTTTGCAATTATGCATTTTTATTGATCCGGATATCCCAAGGATCACGGATTTGCCGGCGTATTCTCATCCGGCTGCTGTTCGCCGGGCGAGCCATCTTCCGGCGGAGTTTCAGGTGTCTTGGTGATCCTGACCTCAACATAGACCCGCTGTACGAGGTTGCCGGTCTGCGGCAGGTTCATGTTGAGCTGGAGCCGGTGTGTGCCTTCCGCCAGGTCGGCCACATCAACGGCTGGCCTGAGCGACGAGGGAACGATGCTGTTCAGGTCTGCCTGCAGTCCTCTGAACTGTACTACGACCCTGTCTGTTATTATCTCATATGCAAGGGTCCCGTCGTTCCTTGCGTTCAGTATCGATATCTCATCCTTCCTGAACTCGAAGTTCCTGACCACGAGTTCCTCGACATCCATGTAGACCTTGATTTCTCCGGGCGAATCCACCAGCTCCACCCCTTCGGGTATCACCAGCGGTACAGTGGTGCTCAGGTCCTTATCCAGTCCATCGATGTCAAGTTGTTCCGTCTTGATCTCCCTCAGGTCCTCAAGCACGCCCGGTGCCCCTCTGACCAGCACCCTGGCAGGCTCGATCATCCTGTTCGCGGTGATCTCGATGTGGTTGGCAGCAAGCCTGCCTCTCGTGACAAGGGATACGGGAACTTCCTTCGCAGTTTCTATCGTCACGTCGACTTTCATAAGATCAAGACCGGTGATCTCGTTCCCGTCCTTGTCGAACGCTTTGCACTGTACCTGCCTGACCACGGTGTCCCTGTCGACGTCGCTAAGTTCAAGGAAAGCCTTGACCGAGGCTATGCTGTCCACGATCGCCTCATCATTGATCACTGGCACTTCTTCCGGCCTGACGGAAGCCCGCAGCATCACATAGCCAGGCTTCATCGACACGTTGGACACGACTTCCACGGCGAAATACTCTGTCTTCCTCCTGGTAAGATGGATATCTATCTCTTTCGGGTTGTATGACTCTATCGTGACGTTCTTGAAAAGGCAGACCGGCTCGGAGAATGCAAGCTTCTTGTCGTTTACCGACTGGATCTGCGAGTAGTCAAGGTAGACTTCGAAATCCGTCGACCTGACCTTTTCCACCACGTCCTGGCGTCCCCTGATCGTTATGTCGATGAATGTCCTTGGCTGGTTCTTAAGGTCGTAGTTGTTCTGGCTGAGGAAATCCTTGTTGACCTCGGTCACGGGCACATTGTATATGGTAATCGTTTTGAACGGGTTAGTCACGTTCGACACATAGAGCCAGAAAAGCAGTGCTACTAAAAAGGCAAGGACCTTTATCTTTATATCTTTCTTGAACCAGTCTGCGATTCTCACTTGGTTTTGCCCCTCCACAGCAGGATTTTCTTAGTATTGACGTCGCGTTCCGGCAGAAGGTTCTTGTTCAGTGCCTTCCTCAGCGTGTCGGCCGTGAGGTTCCTTGTAAGGCCGCCGTTAAGCGCGAACGATATCTTGCCGGATTCTTCCGAAACTACTATCGCGATGCTGTCCGACACCTCTGTGATGCCCAGCGCCGACCTGTGCCTCATCCCAAGCTCCTTGCTGAGGCTCGGGTTATCCGTCAGCGGAAGCAGGCATGCGGCGGCTTTTACCTTGTTGTTGCGTATCACCACCGCACCGTCATGCAGCGGGGTGTCAGGAGTGAAGATGTTTATGAGGAGTTCACTGGTTACCTGGGCATCGAGCTCTATGCCGCTGTTGATTATCTCCCCGATCTTGACTTCCCTCTCTATGACGATGAGGGCGCCTATGTACCTGGATGAAAGGGTCGTGCATGTTTTCACGATTTCCTCAATAACGGCCGTTGTCTGGACCCTGAGGCTCGATGCCTCGTCGAAGTTCAGCAGATCCTTGAACCTGCTCCTGCCTATTTTTTCAAGGGCACGGCGCAATTCAGGCTGGAAAAGGACGATGGCACCTATGGCCAATACCGAAAGCACCGACCTGAGCAGGTAGTTTATCGTTTTAAGTTCGAGGAATCCGCTCATCTCCGTTGCGACGATGATAAGGATAAGGCCTTTGATCAACTGCCATGCACGTGTTTCACGCACCAGGATGATGAGCTTGTAGATGACCCAGGTAACGATGCCTATATCCAGGAAGGCCCTGATTACGTACAGCGGATCGTCAAATCCCATGTAGCCGATGAAATTGTTGAACAGGTCGCGCAGGTTGATATTGCTGAACAGGTCCAAAAATATCCACACCCCTGTATTTCAGAAAAATCTTTTGCATCCTTATATGAATTATACCTTTTTTATCTTGTATTTGTTAAGAAGTTTTCAACAAATCTATAAAATATATGATGGAAAAGTTGTATGCATTATACAATATAAGTGCGCCTTTGTCATATGCCGTGTCAAAGCATCTTTGTCACGGCGCCATTCAGATGTACCTTTCTTATACTCTGCGTGTCTTACACGCTGCGTGGATTTGCGTTATCACACGCTATCACCGATCTGGTCACACATTGCCCAGGTAAACGTGGTTCAGATGCCGGAGGGCAGTCTTTTTGGCTTTTTCCAGCGTTCCCAGGGGCGTGGGTCCGATGCTGCGCATCCTGTAATTCGGGAAGAAGCGTGTAAGATGCAGGACGATGTCCCTGTCGATGGCAGAAAGCCAGCGGGCAAGCTCGTCGATTTCCTCCGGCGAATCGTTCAGGCCGGGTATCACGAGCGTCGTGACCTCCACATGGCAGTTCCGTGCTGCCCTTTCCACGGTCCTCTTCACATCGTCCAGGCCGCCCTTGCAGTATTTTTTGCAAAATTCACCGGTGAACGCCTTGACATCTATGTTCATGGCATCGATATACGGCAGGAGTTCTTCGAGGGGCTCTTCGCTGATGAAACCATTGGTGACCAGTACATTCGCGAGCCCATTTTCCTTGACGAGCTTTGCAGTGTCCAGCACGTATTCATACCATATGGTCGGTTCGTTGTATGTATATGCGACGCCTATATTGCCATAGCGGACATATTGCTCCGCCAGGCCGGCAAGTTTTTCGGGCGGCGCTTCCACGAGCCTGATGCCCTCGTAGTTCCAGACAAAGGAAGGCTCCCCTTCACTGCCGGTGAGCCGTCCGTTCCCGCGATCCCATTCCTGTCCGGCTTTGCGGTCCGGCACATCTGTTTGTTGGCCAGGAAAATCCGCTGTTCGGCCCGAAGCATCCGCGTTTGGACCCGGAGCATCCGCTGTTCGGCCCGAAACATCTGCTTTTTCGCCCGGAGTACCTGCTGTTCGACCTGAAGCATCCGTTTCCCCGCCTTGTCCGGCTTGTTCATCCCCATGGGCAATGGTCCAGTTCTGGCACCAGCTGCATTTGAAGTTGCAGCCGAACGTGCCTGCCGACAAGATTATCTTTCCGGGATGGAAATGGTACAGCGGCTTTTTCTCAATAGGATCCAGCGCCAATGAGGTCATGTACCCGTAATTGAGTGAATACAGCGTGCCGTCGATGTTCCTGCGGGCACGGCACAGACCAGTCCTGCCCGGCTGCAGGAAACACCGGTGCGGGCAGAGCCTGCAGCGGACGCTGCCGTTATCGAGTTTTTCGTAGTATGCAGCTTCCTTCATGGCCCACCTCGAATGAACTGCATTTCGTCTGCTCTGTGCCGGTTCTTATCTGCACTTCGCCTGTTCCGCCCTGTATTTAATCCGTTCCACACTGCACTTCATCGGTTCTGCGCCTTCTCATCTGAGTCTCGTATGCACCCGCCATTTGTAGCGTTCGCGCCTCTTCATCGTTTACAGCCAGTTCCTCCATCACCTGTGCCTTATCACTTCAAAACGCTCCATCGTGTACTTCTCGTCCGGCCTGATGCCGGCCTTCTGCAGGGCAATGGCCACCTGCTGCTGCGGGGTATCTATGCCTTCCAGGTCGGGAAGCAGCAGTCCCAAACGCATGCCTGACCTCACGATGACACCGTACCTTTTGACATCAAGCTCTTCCATGGAACTGATCGGCTCGGGCTTTCCGAGGACATCCACCGAGTAGACCAGGTCGTCTAGTTCATCCTCCGTTACAGGCGGGAACCTGGGATCGTTGACGCCCGCACTTATCGCATTATGTATTATCTCCGAAGCGATGTTTTCCCTCGTCGGCATTATGGTCCCGATACAGCCTCTCAGCCTTCCGTGTTTCTTGATCGAGACGAAGACGCCGGCCTGCCCGGAGCGCATTTCTTCCGGAAGCACTTCCGGGATGTCGATCACTGTACCGTTCATGACGTACATCTCGAGCGATTTCCTGGCGAGGGCGGTATACGGGTCTTCATTGCTCCGTATCAGGCTCATCTCTTCAATATCTCTCCTGTCCAGCCTGTCAAGCAGGGTCTCTCCAGTTATCCTGGATGTCGGCGTGAATTCAGCAACGGCATAGCCGACGCCAAACGGACCTTCGTATGAATACACTTCCGGTTCGATTTCAAACTCATCCAGGGCCCCGAACATCATTATGAAGGACCGCAGCCCGCACTCTCCGGCCTCTTCAAGGAATCCCTCGTCAAACCCGAGGATCGCTTCGGGGTCCGGGATCTTCAGGTATTCCACCAACCTGCCGTCAAACTCCGGACCGCATTCGTTGAACCCGTAGGGTCCATCCGGCGCAAGCCTGTGCGATAGGTCGCCGCTGGCCAGGAATACCACGTTTTCGCCCGACTGTTCGACCGCCTTTGCGATGCACCTGCCGAACCTGTACAGTTCCTTGAACAGCATGGCTGCTATTGCGATATGGACGAGCCTGAAGCCGCTGTATTCCCTGTTTATAAAGTACAGCGGCACCATCGCGCCATGGTCCAGTTCCTCGGATATGCGGAACCTTCTGATAAGGATGTCGTCGAGGCCGCCGCAGGGAATGCCCTGGCTGTTGGCGATCCTGGTGATCTCCCATGCCAGCGGCAGGTTGTTTTCATAGCTCAGCTTCACTTCCGGAGCGCCAAACCTTCCGAAATCGCCTGACAGGCCGTCCTTGTGATTGATGAAGATATAATCCTGGAATACGGGCGCATGCGGCGTTGTGACAATGATCGTCGAAGGCTTTATCTTCGCCACTTCCCGCGCAAGCCTCTCAAGCGCTTCTACGGTAGCAGCGGCCTTCTTTTCTTCGCCCCTTCCGACCTCGTGCACCACGATAGGCGGGTGCGGCGAGATGAACGCTTTCCTTATTGCTCCCATATGTCCACGACCTTTCGGATATCAATATTCTGCCTTGTACTGCTTTGTTCTGATTCTGCCTTATACTCCTTGTGCTGCTTTCTGATGCCTTATGCTGCTTTGCACCGCTTTGTGCTGCCTACACTACTATGCACCGTTTTCTGCTGCTTTCTGCCGTCATATGCTG
>DGEQ01000094.1:0-461 GCA_002386045.1 Hungateiclostridiaceae bacterium UBA3922
GAACTGTAACCTGCTGCAGCTTCCGTCGTTATCTTGCGCTGAGGCAGTTTCCCCGGAAGAGTCTTGTCAAACGGCGTTCTCGGATCGCCGCTTCCCGTTATCCTCATCGCCTGGTACACATATGCCCTGCCCGACAAGGGATCCCTGATCCCACCGCCCAGGCAGGTCGCAGCTCCGCCAAAGGGTTCGATCTCGGTAGGATGATTATGGGTTTCATTCTTAAACATCACAAGCCATTCTTCATCCTTACCGTTGACCCTGGCATTTATCACTATGCTGCAGGCATTGACCTCGTCAGATACTTCCATATCGTCCAGCCTGCCGTCTTTCCTCATCACTTTCATCGCTATCGTGGCAAGGTCCATTAGGCTGATATCCTTTTCCTGGTCCCCGTATACAAACTTCCTTGAAGCCATGTACTGTTCGTATACAGTTTTCAGGAAACTGCCGAACGGGCTGTC
>DGEQ01000094.1:723-3453 GCA_002386045.1 Hungateiclostridiaceae bacterium UBA3922
GATCGCGGTGTTCAGTTTCGGAAAAATACTTCCTGCAGAACTCGAGATCATCCATCGACATAGCAAGTCCAAGTTTATCCTTCAACGCAGCGAGTTCATCTGCAGTCATTGAGCAAAAACCATTAATTTGAGAAATGTCCCTCGGGATAACAGCTTCCGTATCAAGGGTTTCAGGCTTGTCCATGCCTGTTTCCATACTGTCAACGGGGTTTATACAGTAACTCTTTATCTTTTCCAGGTCGGCGTCGGTTATGCTGCCCTTCAGTATAATAACCTTTGCAGCTTTGCACCGCGGTTTTTCGCCAAGGGTAAGCAACTGTATGCATTGTGAGGCCGAATCAGCCTTTTGGTCGAACTGTCCCGGCAGGTATTCGACTGCAAAAGCTCTTTCATCATCGCCGACAGGCAGTATTTCTTCATACAGGGCATCAGCCAGGGATTCTGAAAATATGGCCCTGACGGAATCCGCATATTCGGTGTCGGTCAAATCCGTGATATCATACCTGTATGCGACACGTACTCCTTCCAGGCCGCTTATGCCGAGAAAATCCCTGAAGTCACGATACATCCAGTACGCTTCTGCGTTATAGCCTTTTTTCTTTTCTACGAAAATCCTTCTTACTTTTTTTCTCTGCAAATTCTCATCCTGGATGGTCCTGTTCATCACAATGCACTCCTTTTACGAAAGATTCTGTTTTGCACTGCTTCCCAGCCCTATTATATAATGATATAATTCATAATAATAATTAATATATTTAATAGATATGATAAGGTGGGCTTATGGATGTTAATTTCGAACTCTACAAGGTATTCTATACGGTTGCCAAAACAGGCAGTTTCTCTGCTGCAGCACGCGAATTATATATTTCTCAGTCGGCTGTCAGCCAGTCTGTTAAAAACCTTGAAGAATGCACCGGCAGCCGTTTGTTTATCAGGGGACCCAGGCGTGTGAAACTGACAGCAATAGGCGAAATGCTTTTCAGCCATGTCGAACAGGCATGCAATCTTATAAATGCAGCAGAAGCCAAAATCCGCGACATGCAGTCACTTAAGCTCGGAGAAGTGAAAATAGGCGTCGGCGATACCATTTTCAGGTATCTGCTGATCCCGTTCCTCCAGAGATTCATTCGTGACTTTCCTGATATTAAGCTCAAAATAACCAACCGCACATCACACGGAATAATAAACTCGATCAGGGAAGGCGCCGTAGACCTTGGCATAGTGACGATGCCCTTTTCTAACAACGATAACGATATAGATGCAATGATTCTTTGCGAAGTTGAAGATGTATTCATAGCTTCTTCACGCTATAATAATCTCAAAAACAGGCCTGTCTCCCTGGAGGAACTGGCGTCTTATCCATTGCTGCTTCTGCAGAAGGAAAGTTCCACACGCAAGAACCTCGATTCATTTTTCATCTCAAAAGGCATTGAAATAACACCAGAAATCGAACTGGAAAGCATGGACCTTTTGGTCGAACTGGCCAGGATAGGACTGGGGATAGCTCATGTTTTGAAAGAAAGTGCATTGCAATTCGTCAGAAAAAGGGAACTGTTCATAATTAAACTTCGAGAACCGTCCCCCAAAAGACAGTTGGGCATCGCAACTCTGAAAAACGTGCCGTTGTCACCGGCAGCGGAAGAATTCAGGAGAAAGCTCCTGGAATACGGTCAGTTGCAGCTAATTTAAGAACTGCCCCAATCCAAGGCTGCCCTCACCCGGATCAATGCCCTCGGCCGGATCTGTACCCCCAAATTTGAAAACTGTCCCCAACCACACCCAACCACACAAATTTGAGAACTGTCCCCAACCAGCCACTAAATTCATTCATTTTTTTTACGCTTTTTTGACCAAACAAAATTGCTTTGCTTCATTTATTTATTATTACGCCGTTTTGTGCTAATATTTATACATTCTTAATAGATGGCAAGAAGGGATGAGGAGCATGTCGGATCAGATACAGCAAATCGCGGAGCGTATCGCAGGTCTGCGTGATATCGCCGGTTATACAGTCGAGGAACTGGCAAAGGAGCTCGGGATTTCTGTTGAAGAATACAAGCGTTATGAGAGCGGAGAGGTGGACATCCCGGTCGGCTTCCTCTACAAGCTGGCGAACAAATACAACGTCGAGCTTACCGCAATTCTGACGGGGGAAGAGCCCAGGCTTCGTACATATTGCCTTGTCCGGAAAGGCAAAGGTGTGAGCGTCGAACGCAGGGCTCCATACAAGTACCACAGCCTGGCATACAACTTCGTCAACAAAAAGGCCGAACCTTTTGAAGTATGCGTTGAGCCGTCATCGGACGACACGCCCATACACCTCAGTTCGCATCCCGGTCAGGAATTCAACTACATGCTCGAAGGCTCCATGGTCATATACATCGACGGTCACCACATCGTACTCAATGAAGGCGACTCGCTGTATTTCGATTCGAGCTACAGCCATGGTATGAAAGCTTTGGGCAACAAGCCTGCAAAATTCCTTGCGATAATCATGCAGGACGGCAGTGGATCCAAATAGTCAGCCACACGAAGCGAACCGCAGATCCATGCCGGTATATTGCTTGCAAATACATCAGGCCGATACACTTCAGCCCATACACTATACACTATAAAGAAAAAGAGGATGGTTATGTTGCTGGACAGATTTTTACCTAGAACGGAATTCACATCATACGAAGATTTTTGTGAAAATTTTAAAATCAATGTGCCTGAAAACTTCAACTTTGC
>DGEQ01000094.1:3672-3902 GCA_002386045.1 Hungateiclostridiaceae bacterium UBA3922
GAAGCCAGGTTCAGTTTTGCTGAGATGAGCCGTTACAGCAATAAGGCAGCGAACTTTTTCAAAGCACACGGCATTAAAAAAGGCGACCCGGTAATGCTGATCCTGAAGAGAAGGTATGAATTCTGGTTCTGCCTGCTGGGTCTCCATAAGATCGGCGCCATATGCATTCCTGCCACACATCTCCTTACGAAAAAGGACATAGTATACAGGTGCAACGCCGCTGATATCAA
>DGEQ01000094.1:4184-7238 GCA_002386045.1 Hungateiclostridiaceae bacterium UBA3922
AATGCTGCTCTATTTCACTTCCGGCACGACCGGCATGCCGAAAATGGTCCAGCACGATTTCACATACCCGCTTGGCCATATTCTTACGGCAAAGTACTGGCAGAACGTGGCCGACGGAGGTCTGCATCTTACCGTAGCCGATACAGGCTGGGCTAAGGCCATGTGGGGCAAGATATACGGACAGTGGCTCAGCGGCGCATCCGTGTTTGTTTATGACTATGACAAGTTCGTTCCTAGTGAGCTTCTCGACGTGATTTCCAGGTACAAAATAACTTCGTTCTGCGCGCCGCCGACGATTTACAGGTTCTTCATAAAGGAAGACCTGACGAAATATGACCTGAGCAGCCTGAAATACTGCGTTATAGCAGGCGAACCGCTCAATCCGGAGGTTTATCACCAGTTCCTTAAGGCGACCGGACTCGAACTTTATGAGGGATATGGCCAGACCGAGCTTACAGTGACGATTGCGAATTACCCATGGATGAAACCCAAGCCGGGTTCGATGGGCAAACCTTCCCCCGGGTATTCCATAGGTCTTCTGAACGATGAAGGAAAACCCTGTGAAATCGGTGAAGAAGGCCAGATCGTTATCTATACCGATAAATCCGTTCCTGTCGGCATGTTCAAAGGATACTACCGCGATCCTGAGATGACCAGAAAGGTATGGAACAATGGCATTTACTATACCGGTGACATGGCCTGGAAGGATGAAGACGGGTATTACTGGTTCGTAGGCCGTGCTGACGACCTGATCAAAAGCTCCGGTTACCGTATCGGTCCTTTCGAGGTGGAAAGCGCCCTGCTCGAACATCCTGCCGTTCTCGAGTGCGCAATTACAGCCGTGCCCGATCCTATAAGAGGCCAGATCGTAAAGGCAACAGTTGTACTGACGAAGAATTACCAGCCAAGCGATGAACTGGTCAAGGAACTGCAGGATCATGTAAAGAGGGTCACCGCCCCGTATAAGTACCCGAGGATCATCGAATTTGTTGATGAACTGCCGAAAACCATCAGCGGCAAGATCAGAAGGGTCGAGATACGGGAAAAGGACAAATGAACCCGATAATCCCTTGACACTGATGTTGCCCTACTGAAAAACCGTCCGGTTACAGGATCAGATGAGATGCAGCCGGAAAAACCGATGAACCAGCGGAAAACATCCAAGGGCAAACTGACAGTAGGAAAGCAAACGAAACCCGCAACCTAAAAACGCCTTGCCACCTTGCAAGACGTTTTTTAATACAGCAATCTCCTTACTTAATTTATTCTCCAAACTCCGGTTTCTTCTGTTGCTTCTGTAGCCTATGTCGTTTGCTGCAGATGCATATCACCGTTGTGCGGATTCAGCTCATTTTACTCATTTTGCTCATTCCACCGGACCTGATGTTCCTGCGCTTCTGCTAATTATGCTGATTCTGCTGATTTTGCCGTTTCCGCTGATTATACCGCTTCTGCTGATCCCGCTGATTCTGCTGATGTTTGGCTGTCTCCGGCTTCTCTTCCTCCTCTTGCTTCTCTTGCCCTTCTACTGCCCCTCTTTCCCCCGCTTTTCATCCGATCCCTGCGCGTCCCGTACCTCGTTCTCGTTCCCGTTCCTATCCTGCTCCTTCTGCTCCCCTCGCCCGCCTTCCAGTTCCGCCAGTTTCTCAAGCAGCCTGTTGCTCCTGTTGACAAACGCCATCATCGCATCCGGTTCGAGTTGCTTATGGCTCAGCATAGCCAGGTCATAAACATGCTGACATATCAGTTTCACATCATCCTTTTTGCTGCTGTCGTCATACATCCTGGTCAGCGCTTCTATCAGCGCGCTGTTCCTGTTGAGGACCAGCGTCCTTTCATCAGGGAACATGCTGCTGGCATCCATCCCGGGCATTCCGAACATCCTGCTCATTTCCTGCATCCTGCGCGGGTATTCTGACAGCAGGATCATCGCAGGCGTTTGCGCCTTCAGCGCCTCCACGCTGATTTTTAGTTTCTCGTCACCCAACGATTCCTTAAACATCGTTTCGAGCTTCTGCCTGAAATCAGACGAGACCTCGCCTGCCTCACTGTCCTTCAGGGTGTCGGACAGGTCGGAGTCGATCCTCAGGAACTTGACGCCGCTCTCCTTCATCTCGAGGAACTGGATGAAATGATTGTCGATCAATGCATTAAGGATCACCGCCTCCATGCCTTGATCCCTGAACAGCTTAATATACTGTGCCTGTTGCTTTTCATCGCTGACATAGAAAACCTTGTCCTTATGCCTGTCCCTGTTCCTGTCGAGATAGTCCTTCAGGGTCGTGTGATCGCCATTGATCGTCCTGAAAATGATTATGTCCTTAACACGTTCGAAGAACTTCTCTTCACGCATGCATCCGAATTTCACGAACGGGTTTATGTCATCCCAGTACCTGTTGTAGTTATCTCTCTCGTTCTCATACAACGACGTCAGCTTGTCGGCAACCTTCTTGGTAATGTGTGTCGATATTTTCTTTACGTATCCGTCGTTCTGGAGGAAACTCCTCGATACGTTCAGAGGCAGGTCCGGGCAATCGATCACGCCCTTGAGCAGCATCAGGAACTCAGGGATGACTTCCTTGATGTTGTCTGCCACAAAAACCTGGTTGTAATAAAGCTTGATCTGCCCTTCTATAGTGTCGAATTCGTGCCTGAGTTTCGGGAAATACAGTATACCCTTGAGATTGAACGGGTAGTCCATGTTCAGGTGTATCCAGAACAGCGGATCATTATAATCATGGAAAACCTTCCTGTAAAATTCCTTGTACTCCTCTTCGGTGCAATCTTTCGGCAGTTTGAGCCAGAGCGGGTTCGTATCGTTGATGGGTTTTTCCTCTTTTTCGCCGGCCTTGCCTTCAGCTTTCACGTCCGGATCTTTACCGGCGGACGTCCCGCCAGCGTCCGAAGGACCTGCGTCAGTTTCGGATTTCCGGTCAGTCCTGGATTTTTGAGAACTGTCCCTCAGGTAAATTCCATACGGCATGAAGCTGCAGTATTTTTCCAGGATGCTCCTCATTTTATAATAATCAAGGAATTCAAGGGAGTCGTCGGACA